>JAUWVE010000200.1 GCA_030617565.1 Gammaproteobacteria bacterium
TCACCGGCCTGGATGGCAATGCCGAGCACCAACATTAATAGTGGTGTGACACAGGCGCCGACAATGAGTGCTGATACCAGGCCCAAAAAGAAAGTACCGGCCATGGAGCCACCCTTAACATTCTGGCTCTTTGTTTGCAGCAGTGACTGGACGAATGAGGGCATTTGCAGCTGGAAAAAACCGAACATGGATAACGACAGAACTACCAGGATGGCGGCGACAGTGCCGATCGCCCAGGCATTTTGTGTGTAGGCCTGTAACTGTTGGCCGGAGGCGCCAGCCAGCCAGCCAGCAACTGAATAGGTTACCGCGGTACCCATCACATAACTGCCGGATAACACTCCGGCGCGCATTTTGGAGGGTGCTTCGCTACTTTGGCCAACAATGGCGCCCACCAGAATTGGAATCATCGGCAATACGCAGGGTGTAAAGGTCAGCAGTAGACCAATACCAAAGGCGAATAACAGGTTGCCGATGAACCCACGACTGACGCCAGAGTCTTCGCCAGCATCTGCCCCTGTTGTTCCTGAATTAGTTGAGGCTGCAGGCAGTGAAACAGGCATTTCCTGCGTTAGCGGCGGGTAACAGAAACCGGCATCGGCACAGCCCTGGGACGTGGCGACCAGAACTACATCAGTGGAATTCATGTTGGTGCGTGTCAGCGGAATATCGAGCGTGACTTCGTGGTAATAAACCACCATTTCGCCGAAGTACTCATCCTTCTTAATCTTGCCTTCCGGCATGGCGGGCGTGCCAAGGATAATTCCTTTGGCGTCCTTGAGTGTAAATTTGAATTTGTCACGGTAGAGGTAAACATCATCCACAACATCCCAATGAGCGCGAATAGTATTGCCGTCGAGCGCTTCTGCCGAAAAAGTAAAAGCCTGTTCTGGCGGCAGAAAATCGTCATTGGAATCGAGCAGCCCGAGACTATTGCCAAAACTCTTCAGGGTTTGTAGAGGGTTGAAGCTTGACTCTGTTTTTGTAGGGGGTGGTTCTGCTATAGGTGCGGCAGCCATGGCTGGCAGTTTGAACGATACGGTTTGTTTCTGCGGCGGATAACAAATGCCCATGTCGGCGCAGCCCTGCGACGTGATGTCCAGCACCAGTGTTTTGGCATTACCGGTTCGATTCAGGGGAATGTCGATGGCGACTTTTCCGCGATAGGTTTCGACTTTGCCGAAAAATTCATCTTCGTGGATTTCGCCTTTGGGATAAATGCCCGGGTTTGTGCTTACGCCTTCAGTTTTGCTGATGAATTTAAATTTGTTGCGATACAGGTAATATTTGTCAGCGATAATCCATTCGGCGCGCACGGTATTGGCATCAATAACTTTTGTGTTGAGCGCAAAAGCCTGGTCAGGCATGAGTGGTTCTTCATCATCAAACCCTCCGACGCTGCCAACACCCGCAAACGCGAGGTTAGTGGTAAAGGCGACGAGAAAACTGACCAGCAGTCCGGTCAGTCGATGGCTTGGTTTCATGCGCTTCAGATTCATACTATTCACGGTAATAAATGATCTCATTAGGTTTGATATAAGTTAGCTTCAATTCTCGCTGGCATTTTTGCCGATTGAGTCGCTGATCCAGCTCAGGTAACCCGCACTGCCATTCTCTATGTTGACGGCAATAATTTCCGGAAGTTCATAAGGATGCAGTTCGGTAATTGTTTTTTCCAATGCGCCATAAACGGTTTTTGTCGTTTTGATCACCAGTAACAGTTCCTGGGCGCTTTCCCGGTTTCCCTGCCAGGAATAAATCGACGTAATGCCCGGCAGTATATTCACACAGGCTGCCAGTTTCTGGTCGATTAAATGCTCCGCTATCGTCTGCGCCGAATCCTGATCCGGGCAAGTGCACAATATAAGCTGATATTGATCCTGCATCGGCGGTCGTTTTCCCTTTAAGGCTGCATTAAAAGCCAGGCCATTAAACAAGGCTATCGTTCACGGGGGGCATATCTTTACATGCTATCTCTATATAGTCGACATCTTGTATAGTTAACTGATTGATTTTTATGACTGATCTCCATGCCCGGTGTTAATGCCCAGGTTCAACGATTAGATGCATGGAAAAGGGCTTTGTTGCATTCTTTTCTGCAATAGGTAAGGCATTTAGTTGAAATGCGGCCCTGGCGTCGCCATATTCAGTCGTAACATAACAATAAAGTAGACCTATAATTTAGACCTATGCATCCATTTCAGCTTCTCTTTTTACTCTTTCTGGTCATTCCTCTGGCGGAAATTTATCTGCTCATCAAGGTGGGTGGAATAGTTGGCGCCGGTCCGACAGTATTTTTAGTGGTATTTACTGCCGTGCTGGGTGCCTGGTTATTACGTATTCAGGGTTTTTCCACCCTGGCGCGGATACGCTCTACCATGAACCAGGGTGGCATTCCGGCCATAGAAATGATGGAAGGTGCGGTGCTGCTGGTTTCCGGTGCCTTATTACTGACCCCCGGCTTTTTCACCGATACCATCGGTTTCCTGTGTTTAATTCCTGCCCTCAGGCGCGCCATGATTCGTTGGGCTCTGGGC
>JAUWVE010000220.1 GCA_030617565.1 Gammaproteobacteria bacterium
ACGATCCAGTAAAAAAACAAATATTGTACAATTGGTAAGCGTAGCTATTTCTCCTCACGGTGCACGTACTGTTGCCTATGAGGGTCTTGACTGTGGTTACCGCCGCTATCAGACCTATGGCTATGCAGGGTCGGCTGGCCCACTGCGTCCATTTGCAGACCAGGGCTGGAAGCCTGTTATTGACGAAGCTGATGGTCGTTACAGGCGTACATTGATCGATAATTATCTCTGCCAGGGTTTTGCCTATGCAGCCAGCAGAGAGAAGATTCTGTCCAGAATGAGAAATCTGAAGCCGTTTGCTGATAAAACAAAACAGGATAAAGAAGATTAGTTATTGTAACGCCCAAAATAAAAGCTGTAACTGCCAATGAGTAGCGCTTACGACGCATCCAGTATAGAGGTCCTCACGGGCCTCGAACCGGTCCGCAAGCGACCGGGCATGTATACCCAGACCGAGCGCCCCAATCACCTTGTCCAGGAAGTGGTTGATAATAGTGTTGATGAAGCTATCGCTGGTTACTGTAGCGAAATACGCATCGTGCTGTTACGCGATGGTTCTGTTTCCGTTGCTGATAATGGCCGTGGCATGCCGGTTGATACCCACAAACGTGAGGGTGTGTCAGGGGTAGAAGTAATACTTACCCGGCTGCATGCCGGCGGCAAGTTCTCAAACAAGAATTATCGCTTCTCGGGTGGTTTGCATGGGGTTGGTGTTTCTGTAGTGAATGCACTGTCCAGCAAGCTGGAAGTCCGAATCAGGAGGAATGGAATTGAGTATCAGCAGTTCTATGCCGATGGTAAGAAGCAATCAGATCTTAAGCAGATTAATAAGGTTGGAAAAAAGAACTCCGGAAGCCTGATTCATTTCTGGCCGGATCCCCAGTTTTTCGATTCAGTGAAATTCAGTGTTTCCAGGCTGAAACATGTACTGCGTGCAAAAGCCGTACTCTGTCCGGGACTGAAAATCAGTCTAGTGCTGGAAGCCGATCCAGAGCAAAATGAAAGCTGGCAGTATGAGGATGGTCTGCGTGATTATCTACTGGATGAACTGGGAGATACCCCGGTTGTTCCGGCTGAACTTTTTAGCGGCAAATTCAGTGATGACGACAAAGAGGTGGAGTGGGTAACGGCCTGGTTACCGGAAGCAGGCGAACTGGTCACCGAAAGTTATGTCAATCTCATTCCTACCTCCCTGGGTGGCACCCATACCAATGGCCTGCGTAGTGGTCTGGTCGATGCAGTGCGCGAGTTCTGTGAATTCCGCAATTTGCTGCCGCGCGGGGTTAAACTTTCTCCTGATGATGTCTGGGCACGCTGCTCATACGTACTGTCGCTGCGTATGACAGAGCCACAGTTTTCCGGACAGACCAAGGAGCGTCTGTCTTCACGCGATGCATCGGGTTTTGTTTCGGTGGCGATTAAGGATGCCTTTAGCCTGTGGTTGAACCACAATACGGCAGAGGCTGAAATTATTGTGCAGCTGGCTATAAGCAATGCCATCGCCCGCCAGCGCGCGGGGAAGAAGGTACAGAGAAAGAAATTAACCTCTGGCCCTGCATTGCCGGGCAAACTGGCAGACTGTGTCGCGCAGGATCTGGAGGTTACTGAGTTATTTCTTGTCGAAGGTGATTCAGCCGGCGGCTCCGCCAAACAGGCTCGTAACCGCAACACCCAGGCCATACTGCCGTTGCGTGGAAAGATACTGAACACTTGGGAAGTTGATTCAACTGTGGTGCTGGGTTCTCAGGAAGTGCATGATATTGCCGTTGCGCTGGGACTGGATCCGGGTTCTGATGATCTGGCTAATCTTCGTTACGGCAAGATATGTATCCTGGCAGATGCTGATTCCGATGGTTTGCATATTGCAACACTTTTGTGCGCCCTGTTTCTGCGTCATTTCCAGGCACTGGTGGAGGCAGGCAGGGTCTATGTCGCAATGCCACCGCTGTATCGAATTGATGTTGGCAAGGTGGTTCGTTATGCGTTGGACGATGAAGAAAAGAAAGTGGTGCTGCAGCAGATAAAGGATGACGGACTGCGCGGTAAAGTAAATGTGCAGCGTTTCAAAGGGCTGGGTGAAATGAATCCGCTACAGCTGCGTGAAACAACAATGGATCCGGATACGCGCCGCCTGGTGCGTCTCGAATTTACTCCAGGTGATAAAACATTCAGTGTCATGGATATGTTGCTG
>JAUWVE010000188.1 GCA_030617565.1 Gammaproteobacteria bacterium
CTGGCCATCATTGCCTACAGGCAGCCGGTCACGCGTGGAGAAATCGAAGAAATACGCGGTGTCGCTGTCAGTACCGATATTATACGAACCCTGCAGGAAAGAGAGTGGGTTCGTCAGGTTGGCGTACGTGATGTACCGGGAAAACCTGCTTTGTTTGGGACTACTAAAGGCTTTCTTGAATACTTCAGCCTCGAAGGTCTGAGTCAGTTGCCGACGCTGCAGGATATACGTGATATGGATACCATTGCCGCAGAACTTAACATGAAGTTGCCGCTTGAGGATAAGTCTGTAAACAGGCCTGATGACGAAATCAGCAATGAACAAGAAGGCATGGCTGAAAATGATTCAGAAAATAATCCGCAAGCCGATTTGCTGGAAAATGCACAGGCTACTGATGACCTCCAGGCTGTAGAATGCGATTCATCAAATGATGAGGATTCAGTGACAGTAGACGAAACATCAGAAAAAAAAGAATCTTCAGAAAAGGAAAGCACTGAAACTGAAATCGATGCAGATAAAACCGGGTCGAAGCCAGATCTTCATGAAACCTGAGCGCATCCAGAAGGTTATGGCACAGGCCGGTGTCGGATCACGTCGGCAGATAGAATCATGGATCAGGGAAGGTAGAATTACTGTCGATGGCAAGCCGGCTGAGATTGGCCAGTTGATTACCCGGGAACAGCGATTTACTCTCAATGGAAAGTCCCTGAGATTAAGAAATAAAGCGCCAACGCGTGTTCTTATCCTGAATAAACCGGAAGGTACGATCTGTTCAAGAAACGACCCTGAACACAGCAAGACTGTTTTTGAATTACTGCCACGCACCAAACATGATCGCTGGGTGCTGGTGGGCAGGCTGGATATTAATACCTCAGGCCTGCTACTGGTAACCAATAACGGCGAACTGGCCAACCGACTGATGCATCCTTCATCTGAGATAGAACGCGAATATGCAGTGCGTGTACTGGGCGAGGCGACAGATGAGCAAATACAACAGTTACTGGAAGGCATTGAGCTGGAGGACGGACTCGCATCATTCCTCAGTATCAGCGAAAGTGAGGGCACTGGTAGCAACCGTTGGTACCACGTGGTTTTGAAAGAAGGCCGGAACCGCGAAGTCCGTCGCCTGTGGGAAGCGGTAGGTTTGAAAGTCAGCCGTTTGATTCGTATACGCTATGGCTTGATAGCGCTACCGCGATTGTTGCGCGGCCAGCATAAAGACCTGCCGGAAAAACAGATCACTCAACTGATGCAATCAGTCGGTATGCGGAATAAACCAGAAAAACCCTCGCTGCATAGAGGGGGTGCCTCAAGCAGCAGGAAAGCCGGGCAAAAAGGCCGGAAAAAGAATGATATGACCAGAGGTGGTAAAAAAGGAAAGCATGATTCCAGGAGAAAAGAACCCTCCAGAGAGGACTCCGGGAATTCGCTTTATGGCAAGTCTAAGCGAAATAAAAAAACCAGTCGCCAGCCAGCAAGACGTCGTACTCGTGGATGAGGTCAGAAGATAAATATCAGCTCATATACGAGATTCTGAATACTCATTATGGCCCGCAGCACTGGTGGCCTGCTGATTCAGCATTTGAAGTCATGGTCGGTGCGGTGCTGGTACAGAATACTGCATGGAAGAATGCCAGCACCGCAATTGCGAATCTACACAAAGCCTGCCTGATGTCTTCTTCGGCCATACAACAAGCCCTTGTCGATGAACTTGCTTCAGTAATCGTCAGTAGCGGATATTTTAATATTAAGGCAAAGCGGCTAAAGGCACTTTGTCAGTGGCTTGAAGAGCAAGGTGGAATCACACAGTTAGGACAGCAGCAATTAACACCATTTCGAAAAGAACTGCTTGGGGTGCATGGCATAGGACCGGAAACAGCTGACGATATTTTATTGTATGCATTCAATAAGCCAGTCTTTGTGATTGATGCCTATACCCGTCGTTTGTTTGCCCGACTCGGACTGATTCAGGCTGATGCTACCTATGAAACATTGCAGGGAGGCTTTGAACAGGCACTGGATGGCGAAACCGAACTTTTTAACCAGTATCATGCACTGATTGTTGTTCATGCGAAAAATATTTGTCGGAAACAACCGCTATGTATGGAGTGCTGTTTGAAAAAGATTTGTTTAGCATCAACATAAGGGCACCTCTATTAATTATGGATAGAGCAGGTTGCATGTAAAATTGTTCATATCAAGGCAAGGATCGCACGTAATAGCTAGCTATTGCGAAGATTCTTAACGCAGAGATGGATGATCTTGGATGTGAGATGAATATTCATGAATAAATAGAGGTGCCCATAAGCTAAAGGACACATTTATAACTATCTAAGAACGCACAGGAAGATCGATGAAAATAGTAAAAGGAAAGAAATATAGTTATCGTACAGTTAAAGATGACTCGTCATGGACAGCAGAAATTCTAAGGCGAAAAACATCAACTGAAACCGTTATATCAAAAAGCCAGAGTGGCTTCAGCACTGAATCAGATGCACAGGCATGGGGAGAAAGAGAGCTAAAGTCATTCTTGCTGAGCCTGAATGAAAGAAATAAGCGTCATTCAGAACAGCGTGAGAAAAAAGCCGGGGGAACATCCCGCACTGATCCGGCCCGGGCTTCCAGTACTCAACAACCCAAAAGGGGATGGGAGGTCAAAGACTAAGAACCAGGAACCTAAGATCAAAACCAGGGTAGCAACACTACGCCAGCTAGATGACGCTAACCCCCAAAATTCTTTCCACTTGAATTGACGGCTATCGAAATATGGAAGGCAAAAACTAATAACGAA
>JAUWVE010000193.1 GCA_030617565.1 Gammaproteobacteria bacterium
CTAACAGCCTGCAGCCCGCTAAAACGTGCCAGCAGCTTATGGAATGCCTCGATGGCCTGGTATTCCGCGGCATTGAAATCTCGATCTTTTGCCCAGCCTGCGCCATTTAGGATCGCGGCAAACCACTTGACCCAGTCTGCCAAACTTGCAGAACCGGGGACTTTCTCTATCAGCTCCTCGAGCTTGCATACATTCTTTGACAGCTCGGGAGAAAACCAGGGGCGATCTGTGTTCGCTGCCAGCCAGCCCAGCGTCTTAAGGCTCACCTTCTGTTCGCCTATATCTCTTAACTTACGATCGAGCAAGGCACGTGAAGCTAGCTCTTCTGCTGCACCGGCCAGATAGGGTGAATTAAGCAATGGGCCAATATCTTCAACTGAGAACCCGCCACCAGCCAGATCCAGCAGATTAAATGCCATTTCGATAACGGGATAATGCTTTAAAGGCAAACCCAGTGAAATATTCCACGGTAAGGGCTCATCACCCTCGGCCAAAAGATTGCCCGGGACCAGTATTTCGGTAAGTCGGCGGATCAGATTCGAACGGTGGGCACCCAGATCAGGGACTACTACGCCTATTTGGGAGTCTGGTTTTTTCTGCAAGCGTTTTCTGATCCATAGCGCCAGCGTATTGATCTCATCATCATTATCAGCACAGGCCAGGCGAACGGCCGTGTTGCTACCTGGTTCTGCCTGGGACAGTTGCGCCCATTGAATCGAGCCGGCTGAATTGGTGATGGCAGCATACAGGGCCTGCTGCAGTGGGGTTAATTCGTCAAAGCCCAGCAGGAGAACTTGACTGTTGAATACGTCTGGATTATTGCTGATGCACTGGACTAGCTGCTCAGCCATACGGCTTGCGGCCAACCATCCCTGTTCATCACATTGCTGCTCAAACTCGTCAGCCCAGTGTTGAAATGCCTGCGTATCTTCATTGATATCAAAGTCAACTTCGTTGCGGTTGACCTGCCAGTTGACCAGCTGTCGCCAGGCCTCGCTGACCTTCTTCGCCGTGGCTTCTTTTCTCAGTATGGACTCTGTCGATGATTCAATGACAGACTCCCAGACATACTGCTCCTGTTCATCTGTCAGTAATAATGCGGGCGATTCTATCAGGCCATCAAAAACAGCTTCTTCCCAGCTCTGCCTTAACCAGATGCTCCACGGCTTAATGTCGGGTGTTTCCCATACCTGCAGCCCGTCATCGATTGCCTGCTGCTGGAATTCCTGCTGCAGTGCTGTTGCGAGGCGTGCGTTGCCGGTGATGACTGTTGCACCCTGCCTCAGCTTCTGATGCAGATCAGATCGACGAATAGTTTCAAGTTTCAAGTTTCAGGTTTCAAGAAGATCAAAAGAAAATGCTTTTTTACCACAGACACAGGGGTACACAGAGATATTTCCATGTTGCGCCATGATTCATTGCAAAATTCTAATGAATATGGCCACCGCTAAAAGCTTATCACTTGAACTTGAAACTTGAAACTTGAAACTTGAAACTTGAACTTGAAACTTGAAACTTGAAACTTCGATTTAAAATTAGATTTAAGTGCGACAGTAGCGCGAAAACGGTACAATTCCATCGAATTATAAATGGTCAATTGAATTACCAACCGGATAGTCAGGAAAAATTACCACCACTGCTATGTTTATTGACGCCAGGGAACTCGATCAGGGACAGCATATCGAAGCCGATATCTGCATTATTGGCGCCGGCGCAGCAGGGATTACTGTCTGATATACCTGGCATGTTTGGACTGCGAAAAATCAACGTCAACCGGAAAATAAAGGATAAAGATCTAAGCAATGCCAATCGCGCGATGGATCTGACAGCAATAGAGTTCGGCGTATGGGGCCTGGTCGTGCCTATTGTGAAATTTTCCAGGGCAGAAGGCCATTTATGTGCCCTGTTATATCTTTATGAAAATGCTAATGGCAGACAAGCCTGTATGGCTGTATGAGTGTCGTTGCGAAGGAATTTGATGCATTAGCATCTAAATATGAAAGCAATCGCCTGGCGCCCTGGTATCAGGCACATGCCGATGAAATGCTCCGCCATTGCCTCGATATAGATGAGGGTGACATTCTCGATATTGGCTGCGGTACAGGCCACTTCCTGCGTGAGTATCTTAAAGACAAACCAGCACTCAGGGCCGTCGGTATAGATTTGTCCTCATCGATGATTGAAGAAGCTGCCAGAAAATCAGGGGAAGCAGGTCTTGAAAACCTGAAATTCATTCATGCAGACTGGGAAACTATGGGTCTCGACGCATTCTCGGGTTATAATTTCAGGATAATCTTTTGTGCCAATGCCTTTCATTACTTTACTGACCCCCAGGCTGCCAGCAACAGGCTCTACCAACTCGTACAGGAAGGTGGCGTGGTCTATGTACTGGAACGCAATAAGGCCAGATCACTTTTAACCTTTTTCTGGGGCTTTCTGCACAGCACATTGATCAAGGACCAGGTGGTGTTTTATAAAAACGCCGAACTGGTGAAATTCTTCGAGGATGCAGGCTTCAAAGGCGTGAACATTATCCGGTCTATAAAGAAGTATTTCTGGAAAAACAAATTATTTACCAGCATCGTCCTTATTGAAGGGAAAAAAGATGAAGTCAAAAAGACGGGCTGAACCAGACAACTTAATCGAATAACAACAGGAACATAATGATTA
>JAUWVE010000116.1 GCA_030617565.1 Gammaproteobacteria bacterium
ATATGGCAATGGGAGTCAACGAGCACGGCTATGACATCATAAACAGGAAAGGAAAAGTGCTATCAGATAGTGTGTGTAGAACGAGACGATTTAAGTGATCCACCAAGCAGTGTTTCAATTTTAGCTCTGGCCGGACCGGAATCTTTCTGGTTGAACTGTATACCTACACCTGCATGTTTCTGACCTTGTGCACCCTGGGGGGTGATCCAGACAACTCTACCGGCAACCGGTATTTTATCATTGCCAGTCAGTAGAGTAAGCAGCATGAAAACTTCTTCACCGAGTTTATATTTACGTGTTGTGGGGATAAACAAACCGCCGTTTTTTACAAATGGCATGTAAGCGGCATACAGGGCGTTTTTATCTTTGATGCTGAGGGACAGAACCCCAGGACGTTTTATCGCGTTGTCATTGTCGGCCATTTACACTCCCTCATATATTCTTATACGATTATTTGCTGAACATTGTCTGCCAGCTAATCAAATCGTCCTCCAGCGCAAGTAGCGGATCCAGCGGGCCACCTGACAGTTGCTTGCTTTTAGAGACTTTATCAAGAAAATCGTACAACTGTCTGAAGTTTAACCTGTTTCCAAGATCAATCAAGGGCTTATCACCTTCATTTATTGCTAATGTGGTATTTTGAGAGCTAACTTTCAGTCGAATAAGTCTGCTTAGCCATATTTGAATGCTCTCCAGGATGCTTTTTAACTCTCCGGCTTTTATCATTACCGCTGCAGCAGAAGCAGGGTCGATCTGTCTATGTGCCAGTTGCAGCATTTGTTGTGTCACCTGCTCTTCATCAGAATGTCGTGTACCCTTTGCTAATTCCAGTGCACGTATAGGGATTCCAGATGCCCGATCAAGTAATTGACTGATATCTACCTGATCAGATAATTGTTCATTTAACCAATGCATTGCCTGCTGCTTATCGGGTATCCGGAAATCAATCCGGTTGCAGCGACTACGCAAGGTAGGCAACAAACGGCTCGGGTCATGGCTGATGAGAATAAAATAACTGTCCGACGGGGGTTCTTCCAGTGACTTCAGCAGGCTGTTAGCGGCATTGATGTTAAGGTCCTCTGCCGTATTGATGATGATTAGACGACAGGCAGAAAGATGCGGGCGTGTATTGATATCCGGAATAACTCCCCTGACCTGATCAATGGCAATGATAGCCGAAGGTTTCTTGCGTTTTTTCCGCTTGCTTTCATCTTCCAGGTAACGTGGCGCATAGATGGCGAATAGATCCTCTTTCTCCACCATCCTTTTTTCACTCTGCAGCACATGCAGGTCCGGATGGCTGCCGCTTTCGAACAATCGGCAGGACTGGCATTGGCCACAGGCATGGTTATCCTCCTCCTGACAGAGTAAAGACTTTGCCATCTGCTGTGCGAATATGGTCTTGCCCAGGCCTGAATGACCTGCCAGCATATAGGCATGGGCCCTTCTTTTCTGAGAACTGAAAAAGGTTTCAAAAGCAGCCTCTGTCCAGGGCAATAAATCATGGTTTGATGAACTGGAATTCACACATCTGCTCCATTATGCATATTAATAACCATCAGAGTGTTGCGCGAATGAATTCGCACCTACGGCATAGTGGGAAAATAATTGTAGGTTCGACAAATTCGGACAATTGAGAAATTATGTATATTGTAACGTAAGAAAAAATCACTGTTTCGACAAGATTGAGCAACCAGTTTATTGAATGCACTAAGCAGAGTGAAGCATTTCGGTTAGTATCCGGTCTATCTGTGACAGCACACTCTCAAGTGGCTGAGATGAATCAATAACTTTTACCCTGTCAGGCTCTCGTCTGGCAATTTCCAGATAGGATGATCTCATTCGCTGCATGAATGCTATATTTTCTGATTCGAAGCGGTCTGGTGTACTGCGTTGTCCTGCCCGTTCCAGGCCGACTTCAACGGGCAGATCCAGTAACAGTGTCAGGTCCGGTTTCAAACCCTGCTGCACCCATTGTTCCAGCTCAGCAATCCGTTGTACGTCAATCTCTCTACCACCGCCCTGATAGGCATAGGTTGCATCTGTGAAGCGGTCACAGAGCACCCAGGTATCTGCAGCCAAAGCAGGCTTGATCAACTCGTTCAGATGTTGCGATCGCGCGGCAAACATTAACAACAGTTCCGTTTCATCAAGGATGTCGAAATTACCCCTATCAAGCAGAATTTCGCGTATTTTCTCACCGGTTCGTGTACCGCCCGGTTCACGAGTGACACAGAGGTCTATGCCGGCTTCTTTGATACGCTTCTCGATATGTTTCAGGCAGGTTGTTTTACCTGCGCCCTCGCCGCCTTCCAGTGTGATGAATTTTCCCGGCATTTTTGATCTCATGTGGATTTAATTTCAAATATTTCGCAGTGCGGTTTCTGTAGGTTCGAATTCATTCGGACAAAAAGCTGTGCGAATGAATTCGCACCTACATTTCAATACTCTGCCAGCTATCTATAAAAAACAAATAATTCAGTTATTGTTTGTCTGGGGTTTAGAGGACGAATAATTTTTTCGTCTATTAATCTGATATTTATTCACCGCATTATTATGTTCACGCAATGTTGATGAAAAATAATGCGTGCCGTCTCCCTTTGCAACGAAATATAGTGCATTGGTCTCCGCCGGATGCAAGCTAGCCTTTATCGCCTCTCCGCCCGGCATCGCTATCGGTGTTGGCGGCAAACCTGCACGGGTATAGGTGTTGTACGGAGTGTCCTTGCGCAGATCTTTCCGGCGAATGTTACCCTTATAACTGTCACCCATACCGTATATAACCGTTGGATCAGTCTGCAATAGCATACCTTTTCTCAGACGATTAATGAATACACCGGCAATTAACGGGCGCTCAATTTCCGCGCCGGTTTCTTTTTCGATTATTGATGCCAGGGTTAATGCCTGGTCCCTGTTTTTCAGCGGCAGATCATCATCCCGCTTCAGCCATTCAGCTTCAATGAATTGATCCATTTTGTTATAGGCCTGGCGCAGGATGTCCAGGTCTGTCATGCTCGCAGTGTAGTGATAGGTATCCGGATAGAAACGTCCTTCGGGGTGTATGCCTTCAGCGCCAAGTGCCTTCATCAGACTCTGATCATCGAGCGTATCGATCACATGTTTGAGCTGATTCTGTTTTGCCAATGCCGCGCGCAGCTGCTTAAAACTCCAGCCTTCTATGAATGTAACCGGATAATCAATCACCTGGCCCGAGGTAACCAGATGCAATAAATCATTCATCGTCGAACCAGCGGGAATTCTATATTCACCGGTTTTCAGGGATGAAGACAAATTCCTGTAACGTGCCCAGAACAAAAAAGACCATTTTTCTTCAAGCAGGTCTTCGTCTACCAGTTGTTCAGCAAAACCACGCATTGAGGCCCCGTTTGCGACAGTAATATTTCGCGACTGCTCTGTCACGACACGGCCTTCAACATTCTGCAACCAGTTTTGTGCTATTAGCCCGATAGCCACTGCCAGTATGACGAAAAATATTATCAGCCTGCCGAACATATCGATTCCTCAAGCTTCACCTGTAATAATCGGGTGTTCGCGCACACAGCAAGTTGTTGGCCATTAAAATTAACCACTGGCCAGATGCCGATAAGACTGTTTGTGACAAACATGCCGCGGCTATTTGCCAGGTCTTTGAATCGAAGTGATGTTTGTTCCACTGCTATACCATTCTCTTCTGCCAAAGTGATAATTATCTCACGACAAAGGCCTTTGATGCCTGTTTTCTGCAGGGAGGGTGTTAATAAATGGTCTTCCCTCCAGATGAAAAGATTGCTCATACTGCCTTCTATTACAGAACCCTGATCATCCAGCATTATGCCCTCATCCCAGCCTTCTGCCTGGCATTGTAAACGGGCTAGTACCTGCTCAAGCCGATTGAGGTGTTTAATGCCTGAGAGAGTATCGTGGTGAGCCAGACGCTGTTCACAGATACCCATGATGATGCCCTGCCCTGCTCTGGATTGATGTCTCATACCCGGCGTCAGGCTTAATATTCTGTTTACTGGAGTATCAGCAGGTGCAGTATAGCCACTGTTTGAACAACCACGCGTGATGATTATTTTAAGTACTCCTGTTGCACAGACAGATGCCAGATCAGTGGCTTCCTTCTGCAAGAACCTGGTATCCGGTAATTCAGTAAAATGTAAACGTCGGCAGCCTTCAAGCAGGCGATCCATGTGACGCTGCCACCAGACCGGTTTACCCTGATGCACCCTTATGGTTTCAAATACGCCGTCACCGAACTGCAGACCGCGGTCAGTAACAGAAATTCTGTCTGTTTGCTCGCCATTTACCAGAAATATTGCCTGTTCAGTTGTCATTTTCTATTTTTATGACTGGCATTCAGAGTGATATGCAATTGTGCTTCAGGTACTTTTCCAACATTTACTTCTGCTTCCAGGCGAGCGTGATTCTTTTTAACCAGGCCATCGAAAAACTTCTGCAGCTGGTTTTTGCTCAGCCGGCATTCGCAGTGAATTGTCCCCTGTACAGGCGCACGGTATTTTATATCCGCTCTGGCAATGACTAGTTCTGCTTCGAGCCCCTGTTCAGCAATTGCATGAGTGACCAAAGCCCAGGCACTAAGCGTGGCCAGAGAATAGATGCTGCCTGCAAAGCCTGTGCCGTGAATATTAACATTCGGTTCCAAAGGCCCTTCAGTGATGATATTAGAGCTAGAGAGTTCTAAGATTTTGAAACCCATTGCTTCACCCAGTGGAATAGTCTGATGGATTTTTTCCTGTAAAGCAGCTGCTGATTTATTCATCTAAAAAGCCTCCTGTATGTATCGCGCAGGATATTTTTTTGTACCTTACCCATGGTGTTGCGCGGCAGTTCATCAAGGACGATAATTTTCTTTGGTTGCTTGAATCTTGCCAGTCGCTCGTGCAGTGCATCAAGTATTTTCTGCTCTGCGATATTGATACTTCCATCTGGTACCAGGATAGCCACTACCGCCTCACCAAAGTCAGGATGCGGAACGGCGATAACGGCTGACTCCCTGACGCCCGGCAGGTCATCAATTTCAGCCTCAACTTCTTTAGGGTAAACATTAAAACCGCCAGAGATGATCAGGTCCTTGGCACGACCAACAATGGTCACTCTACC
>JAUWVE010000010.1 GCA_030617565.1 Gammaproteobacteria bacterium
CAATTGCTGTATCAATTCGATGGCATCACCATATTTTGCTTCAATCTTTTCTGCTGCGGAGAGTGATGTTGCTCGTGCTGTACTCAGTGCAGAAACCAGTAAAGCAAAAACTACCGGGTGCCGTTCAATGGCAATTACCCTGTCAGCGATCATCGCAAGTTTCAGACTGTCGCCTGCCAGGCCTGCTGTTGCATCGATGACGATTCCACCACGCGCAGGTGCCAGGGCGCGAAGAAGAGGTTGTTTGCCGGTAAAACCGGCGGGCTTTGATAGAACAGGCTGTATTTTCTCGCCGTCTTCTGTATTTAAAATCAGGCCATTATTATTACAGGATAAATAATAGCCCGCGTCAGGAGCTGCGCTGCATAGAGGAAGGTTTAATAAGGCCAGGGCATCTGCCAGTTCTTTCGGCAAGCTGGAGTTACAGCTCTCCAGCAGAGGGATCTCAGGCAGAAGAATCATCAACCACATCACGCCGTGGCCAGACCTTGAGCAGCACCTGCACAACTGTCGCCAGCGGAATAGCAAAAAACACCCCCCAGAAGCCCCACAGCCCGCCAAACACCAGCACGGCAATAATAATGGCAATTGGGTGTAAATTTACCACTTCAGAAAAAAGCAGAGGAACCAGTACATTACCGTCCAGAGCCTGAATCACACCATAGGAAAATATCAGCCAGCCAGTCTGCGGCCCCCAGCCCCATTGAAAGAAAGCAATAAGCATCACCGGGATGGTCACCACCACCGCCCCAATATAAGGAATGATTACCGACAATCCAACAAGAACGGATAACAGCATGGCATACTGCAGCCCGAACAGGGAAAAAGTCGCATAGGTCACTAACCAGACAATAATTATCTCCCATGCCTTGCCGCGAACATATTTGGCTATCTGGCTATTTACCTGCGTCCATACTGTTATAGCCAGCCTGCGCTGTTTTGGCAGAAAACCACTGATCCAGTCTGCAATCAGCTCCTTGTCCTTCAGAAAGAAAAAGACAAGCAAGGGTACAAGAAAGAGATAGACCACCATCGCCAGCAGCCCGGGCACCGACGCCAGTGTCCTCGAGAGAATATATTGGGCTGTACCGCCTATCTCTGAACGCAGAACAACTGCCAGCTCACGGATCTGATCTTCTGTAATCAGGGCCGGGTATTTAGCCGGCAGCTCAAGCAGAGCCTTCTGGCTGGCAGAAATCATGCTGGGGGTCTCCTGCAGCAACTGGGTCACCTGAGTGGATAACAGAGGCAGCAGCCAGAACAGCATGAGCAAATAAAACACCATGAAAAAGATAAAGCTGATAATGGAGGCGACCAGACGGCTGCAGTTCAGATTCATGAGCCGTCGCACGATGCCTTCAAGCAGATAAGCGATAACAATACTGGCGAACACCGGTGCCAGCATGTGTCCCATAGTCAGAACGATTAAAAGGCTGCCGACCAGCAGGAACAGCAATATCAGTGCCTGGGGGTCGGAAAAATACCGTTGCCACCAGATGCGTATCAGGTTCATTGACATAATTCTCTTATATTCATCATTGGGCGTAATTATACGTCCTGTGCAGTAAGAAACCGAGGGCGGTTAACTGATGGATTTCTCCTTCACGCATTGTTATATTTGTTTCGTTATGATCAGGATAACCATACAGGAAAAAGATTTCAGTCTCGAGCAGGAAATTAGCCTGCTGCGCAATGATCGGGTTGATATTGGAGCTGTAGCAAGTTTTACCGGACTGGTGCGTGACCTCAATGAAGGTGATGAGGTCAGCCTGATGACGCTTGAACACTACCCCGGCATGACGGAAAACCAGTTGCAGGAGATTGCCCATGAGGCAGAGTCACGCTGGCCGCTACAGGGCATTACTATCATTCACCGTGTCGGCACCCTTGCTCCCGGCGACCAGATAGTGCTTGTCATCACAGCCAGCCCGCACAGAGCTGCCGCCTATGAATCAAATCAGTTTATCATGGACTATTTGAAAACCAGGGCAACCTTCTGGAAAAAGGAAACACTGGGAAACCGCTCACGCTGGGTAGAAAGTCGGCATAGTGATGATTCAGCGGTTGGCCGCTGGAAGAAACCGGCTTGATCTACTTATTCATAAAAGTAATTTTTATTGCTAACCTCAGAAAATAAAGGAAATACTATTTTCTTGAATCGGTATAATTTGAAAAAAATAACTATTCGTCATTGCGAGGAACAAAGTGACGAAGCAATCTCTAAGTAACTGGTCCTACATAAAGAGATTGCCGCGCTATGCTCGCAATGACAACAAGCTTCAATATATCAACTACAGGAAACATTATGGGATTTCTAGAAAATAAAAAAATACTTATCGCAGGCGTCGCCAGTGACCGATCAATTGCTGCAGGTACCGCACTTGCCATGGCTGCACAGGGTGCCGAACTGGCCTTTACCTATCAGACAGAAAAACTGCAGAAGCGTGTTGAAAAAATTGCTGAAGCCTGTGGTTCATCCATCATTCTACCCTGCGATGTAGCTGATGATGCACAGATTGACAATGCTTTTGCAGAACTGGCTAAACAATGGGATGGCCTGGATGGCATCGTCCACTCCATTGCCTTCGCGCCGCGGGAGGAACTAAAAGGCCTGTTTCTCGATGCGACCACCCGCGACGGCTTTAACATGGCGCATGAAATCAGTTCCTACAGCTTCACTGCACTGGCAAAAGCGGGCAGAGAAATGATGGAGGGTCGCAATGCCGCGCTGATCACTATGAGCTATATCGGTGCAGTGCGCTCAATGCCCGGTTACAACGTCATGGGTCTGGCCAAGGCCAGTCTGGAAGCAAATGTGCGCTACCTCGCCCAGAGCCTGGGTCCGGATGGCATCCGGGTAAACGCCATATCCGCCGGCCCGATCAAGACCCTTGCCTCTGCAGGCATAACCGGCTTCAAAAAAATGCTCGATTTTTATGACAAAACCGCTCCACTGAGACGCAGCGTAACCATCGAAGAAGTGGGAAATACCGCCGCCTTTCTCTGCTCTGACCTGGCATCGGGAATTACCGGGGAAATTACTTATGTGGATGGCGGGTTCAGCACCGTGGGGATCGGCACGGGGATGGTGGAGTAAACATAGTTCCAAGTTCCAAGTCTAAAGTTCCAAGAGAAAAAATGCACCATGACTTGGAACTTGGAACTATAGACTTGGAACTTTTCTTTACTTAACCATCCCACTTTTCTTCATATCGTTAATCAATAGTTTAGCCAGTTCGCTTACCACCGTTTGTGCGGATGAAGGATTAAAGCTTTCTGTTTTACCTGCCCAGATCATTTTTTCTGAACTGACGGCAAACAGTTTCGTATCCAGTCTCACGACAGTATCTGTCACTGTATAACCCGGACGATAAACTGCAGTGTGTGACATTCCGTAGTATCCATACATGCCGTAACCCATTCCCATGCCCATTCCCATACCTGGTGCCGGGTAATAATCAACGGAAGGCGGTACATCTCTTTGCTCCTTGCTAACGCCCTGCAAGGTAACGATCATCACACCATCCGCGCCCACTTTATCGACAACTGCAAGAATTTCTTCTTTCTGGTCGGCACTTTTCAAATCAGGCAACAAGGTATAGCTTGCTATGCCTGTTCTACCATTTCCTGTGATCAGGCTTGAAAATTCCTCTTCAAAAGACCGTCTCTTGATATCATCTTTGATAATCCCGATGACCAGAATTTTCTGCAGCGCAGGCCCCTTATATTCCGGGTCACTCCAGCGATTGACAAGACTTGTTGAACTGCATGCACTAAGCAGGAACGAAAATGTGATTGTTATTGATAAAAATAAAATGTCTTTATATGCAAGCTTCATAGTCTACTCCGTATTTTCTTTTTCAAGTTTAATTAGATGTTGCATCACTATAGCGATGCCAGCCAGGCATCTGCATCCTGCCTGCTTTCAAATAGTTCACCTGTTACATCTGTAACCTCACACAATTGTATGTAATAACTAATCATTTCCCTTACACGTGAATTGATCGCAGCAAATGCAATATTAATATTCCCCCGATCCTGACCATGATTCAGAACAATTTGAGAAATCTGCTTCATATCCTCTTCATTAAAGTCTATTCTTTCAACATTCATGGCATCAAAAATCTGCCTGTAGCCGGAATTCAGGGAAATCCCATGCATGTTTACCATGGTGAATACATGATCCGACAGCTCAGGTCCCGTTACCACACCAAAGGCAGTAACGATAACCTCGTCTCTATTTACAATCTCATGATCTATCGGCATATGGCTCCATCTTCCTTATTCTTTTATGGTTCCCAATCTTAATACAGAATTTTCAGGCTCTCTCCCCTTAACGAATGCTGTCCAGCCATTCCTCTGCTTCTAGTCTGTCAGCAAAGACTTCGACTGTAATCTCAGTAATTTCGGATAAAGATTTATAATAATATGCCAGTTTTCTTACATCAGGACTAGCTGCCACAATGGCAGTTGCCACCTTTCCCCTGTCCTGTCCATAAGTAAGTATAATCTGGGATATCCGCTTCATATCTTCTTCATCAATATCCACGGTGTCAGTACCCAGGGTATCAAATATCTGCTGATAGTCTGTTTTAAGAGCCGTCCCAAGCTGGTTGATTTGCCAGAACATATGGTCAGCCAGCTCCTGTCCGATAAGAATACCTGTAGCGGTACTTATTACCAATTCGCCGTCATTTAAGATTTCATGGTCAATAGGCATCGTGATAAACCTGTTTTCCCCGTAATGATTTAGTCAATATCATCCCAGTCTTCACCATAATTTATGGTGATTTCTTCACCTGCCTTTATGTCACATGCCGAATAAAGTTCAAAGCCATCGAACTCCGCGCTGCATTCCCTGCAGTGGTTGAGATAGCGCAATTTATTTTTACCCGATCGTCCAACCACCTTATCGTCATCAAATACCCATAGCACATGGCTACCGTTCCTTTTTGCTACAGGCCCTTCGTATTCACCAAGGTAAGTGTTAATTACTATGTCCTCTTTTGCAAAAAGACCCTTGCCGTGAATCCCAGAATCCATCACGTATGTTAGTCTATATACACTCATCCGTTATATTTCCCTCAGCTTTTCACTGGGGTGAAGTTCTTCACTACTGGCAAGCTGTTTGATGCTTATACCCTGTATCGCATCCAGGGCCTCCTCCTCAGCAAGGTTGAGGATACCAATAATATTCTTTTCAGTTATCAAATCTATCCTTCTGGTTCTTTGCTTCTTTGAATCATGAATATAAGCCAGCAGATCTGCAGTGTAAGTTTCTTCTGGTGGGCGCCCGGGCAGGATACTATTAATATCAGTATCCATTATTTTTAAATAGCCACCTTTTTCAAGCTGGTAAACCATTTTCTCAACCACGTCGTCAGGCAACTGGAGCTGGCGAGAGAGTTTTTCTAAAGTTATCGGCGGTTTTTCTGCATAATACCTTCGTGTCACAATCACCATTATCTGCAATGCCAGTGCTTCACTTTCATAAGGCGACAGCTCTTCATCACGATAAAGATAAAGTAATTTTTCAGAATGCTGAAAAAAATAGGCCATACTGGAACCAAGCAGCAGGATAAGCCAGATAATAAAGATCCAGATAAACAGGAGAATAATTGTCGCGAAGGCCGAATAGATAGCATCGTATTTCGTCGATCCGGCAATAAACAGGGTAAATACACTTGTTGCTACCTTGAATAATAAGCTTGCTATTATGGCTCCAAATAAGGCGGCAGAAAATTTGACACGTGTATTCGGAACGAACATGTATACAAAGGCAATCGCCATTACCGTCATAATGAAAGGCAGGTAAACCGATAGCATTTTATATAAGAAGGCGCCTGTATCTGTTTCTAAAGCAACCTGAAACAGGCTTATGTGCTGTACCGACTGCGACAGCCCAATGGCAGAAAAAATCAGCACCGGGCCAACCAGTAGTACTGAGATATAGTGGCTGAAACGCTCAAGTAATGGTCTCAGATGCCTGACACGCCATGTATTGTTAAAGGCTGCTTCTATCTGCTGGATAAGTGATATGACAGTAAACATTAAAACACCCAGACCAACAGCACCGAGCACCCCTACACTTATATTATCGACAAAACTAAGGATAGTTGTCGTGATTTCCACGCCTTTTTCACCGAGCGGTGCGAGGAGTTGAAGCAGCAGAGGCTGTAGCTGATTGTGGACACCAAAGCCTTTTAAAACAGAAAACATAACCGCCAGCAGAGGGACCAGCGATAAAATGGACATGTAGACCAGTCCCTTCGCATACAGCGCATTGTGCCCTTCCATAAGGTCAACAATCAGCATCTGTAAACCTCTAAGGGACAGCAATACTCTACGCTTCCAGACTGGCAGGCTTGCAATATCAGCCTGCCAGACGGTGACATCCCACCAGCTTAGAAAATTTGTAAACAAATCATTCTCTGAGTTGAAAAAGAAATCTCAGCTTACTTGACTTCCAGCAACTCGATTTCAAATATCAGGGTTTCACCCGGGCCTATTGCAGCACCTGCACCTTTATCTGCATAAGCAAATTCCGGTGGAATAACAACTTCCCATTTGTCACCCACTTTCATCAGCGGTACAACTTCCTGCCAGCCCTTGATTACACCTGTCAAACCAAATGTTGCGGGTTTTTCACGCTTGTAGGATGAATCAAATTCGGTTCCATTGATCAAGGTACCTTTGTAATGGACGGTAACCTCACTGTCTTTAGATGCCTGCTTACCCTTTCCAGAGCTAATAACTTTGTACTGGATGCCGTTATCAAGCGACGTGACTCCCGCTTTCTTTGCATTATCTGCACGGTACTTGTCGCCGACTTTCTTATTTTCGGCAACCTTATCCTGAAGTACTTGTAATTGTTTATCCCTTTCTTCCGTCATGGCTCCCTGCATCTCTTCGGTCGTCATTGCAGGCTTAGCTCCACTCAGTGCATCGTTCATTGCTGCTGAGAAAGCGGCTGGCTCAACATCCAGGCCTTCATTCATTAATGACAATGCAAGACGATAACCAACAGAATAACTAAACTTTTGTTTCTGGCTTTTTAATTCAGCAGCCATTGAGATTGCCGGCGTAGCCAGAACTATGGTCAGAGTAGCCAGGGCAATATTTTTAAATTTCATTTTCTTCCTCTTTGGTTGTGATATCCGGGTATTTTCCGGTAAATGGGTATTATAAGTGGGTCGTAATTATAGGTAGCTCTATGAATAAGGCTATTTGATCTCAGCAGACATTTCATTAAACAGGTTTAGCAGGTCAACATTGACTTCATTTATCCATTGTTGCCATTGATCCTGATATTTCTGAAAAGTTCCAGCATCTATCGTTTCGAGATTTTTGCGGGTAATAATAATCACCTCACCCGTTTCTGTAATACTGTTCATATCCGGCTGCGCCAGTTTCTTACTGCTTTTGCCCAGCTCTGTTACAGTCTCTTCCATCATTTTTCTATCGGCAGGGTTGATACTGCTATCCTGCTCTTTGATGGCATTCTCTATTGAACTCGCCAGGGCATCCAGATGCTGGCGCATTATTTCGCTATATTTTTCAACTGCACTTGCTGCCTGATCACCTAAATTTTCAGTCAACTGTATTAGCTGATTATTCAGACTCTCAAGCTCGGCAGTAACCATCCTGCTGGCTTCTTCAAATTGCTGTGATATTTCATTGCCAATGGTAGTAATTTTGTTAACAAAGTCAGAAACGGCGGAACTCGCCAGTACCACCTTTTCGGTTTTGTCGTAATCCACCTTCCATTGGTCATCCTGCCTGACAAGATAGGTTACAAAATAAAGCATCTCGCTTTGTGCAGCATCGGGTTTTGAAACATGTGTATGCACACGCGCTTCATGCTCTTCAATGATTATCTTTCCCCACGAAGGCAGCATACCTGTCCAGTCACGGGAAAAGGCCTCATAACCCTCCTCGCTGCCGAGGGTAGAATACTTAACAACATCGGGAACATTGCCCTCAATCACTGCTTGCCAGAATGCCTGGCTAACCTCCAGCGGGCTTTGCGGCTTGCTGCAGGCAGATAGAAATATCGCCAGGGCAAGTGGCAATATTATGAAGGCATATTTAAATTTCATTTATGAACCCTGGATTTTGACTGTAAAGACTGATCATTATAATGGCTTGTATTTGTACTTCTGGCCACCAATCGTTGCTTCATACATCAGACCACCTTTGGCAATCGTAAAAACAGCCATCCCCTTGTGATAGCCAGATCCTGCGGTAGTTGCAGAGCTTTTACTCGAGCTTGCACCGGCCGATGAACCCGTTGTAGAAGTCCCTGCTGATGCCCCTGCAGTAATCGCTACAGCCGATGCCTCTACACCAAACTCGAAGTTTCCTCCAGTGAAATCATCAAATGCGCGCTTGTCCTTGAAAAAAATCATCTGGCTATAAGCCTGGCCTCCTAACTGAAAACCAATAGTTAACTGTGTCATGCTGGTTTCACCAACCTGCTTACCCCCGACAAAAACACCCCCGTTTCCGTGCGCACCGCCGATTCCAATACCGCCTTTTCCGATTGATGGGAATACTGCATAACCGTAACTGTTACCAAAGAAAGCAGCACTTTCGCCAGCATTTTTAAACAGCGCAGTTGTCTTCTGATAATTATCTGCATAGGCAGTGCAAACAAAAAAGCTGGTCAGTAACAGTAATATTTTGGCAAATGGGAGCGTTCTTTTCATGATTATTTCCTTAAATTGTTTAGGTGATTAGCTTTCAAAAAGATTTTAATTGTTGCGGGACAAAATGAGGTGTTCTGGACCCTTGATGATAACAGGTTTCTTTAACTACGCCATCGTTAAAATCCAGCCGCAGCCAGTACAACAGCTACGGCAAGTATATATAGCCCCCTTAGTCACCCCGGAAAGCCGCTGATTTCTTACTATATTTGAAGTGTATAGCTAAAAGCCACACTTCGTAGCGAACTGAATATCTCCTCCCGGCCGTAACAAATGTGCCAGTGGCACCGGAAGCAGTATATCGAGAGTGGAGAATTGAAGATATCGTCGTGAGCAAGACTCAGACGAAGGGGGGATGAATCAGGCTAAACGGGCAACAGTATACTAAACCGCTACCTGGGTCTTATCTTAGATAGCGCCAGGCAATCACGTCATTTTCATTTATTACAATATGGGTATTTGACTCTGATAACCATTTTTCCAGAATAGCTCCTTTGTAGTAGGCTCTTTCGGTGCGGCCACCATCCAGCCTGACATAAAAGAGTCTGGGGTTATCTGGATTGTCCGGGGCAGCCGGCAAACCATCTTCGATAAAAACCCATTTGTAAGGTTCTAAATCTGCTCGCTGTCCATTCTTTTTAATCATCACATCAATCATAAATATCGCACCCTTTATAATTTTCTAACTAATCATATCCTAAATATAAATCTCAAGCGCATCTCATACCTTGACATACATCAATTTATGTCTACATCTTTCTGAAATTATTACCCTTTTAACTGAAATCCCAGCCCCCCGTTTGTCACACTGACAAGTCGTTGACGATACTCACTACTGCAGCTGTCAATACCCTCAAATCACCCTCGTTTATTACATAAGGAGGCATTAGATAAATCAGACGACCAAACGGTCTGACCCAGACACCTTCAGCAACAAACTTTTCAGAAATAGTTCGCATGTTCACCGCATGATCGAGTTCAACAACACCAATAGCCCCCAACACGCGAACATCAACGACACCCGGTTTTTCCCTGCATGCAGCCAGACCATCAAGCAAGACCTTTTCAATCTTGTCTACTGCCTGCTGCCAGGGTGATGATAGCAGTAAGCCAATGCTGGCAAGTGCAGCTGAGCATGCCAGTGGATTTGCCATAAAAGTTGGCCCATGCATGAATATGCCCGGGTCGCCTGAACTAATAGTTTCGCTGACAGCTGCAGTAGTCAATGTCGCAGCAAGCGTCATATAGCCACCTGTCAGGGCCTTGCCGACACACATGATATCTGGAGAGATTTTGGCATGCTCGCAGGCAAACAACTTACCTGTACGCCCGAATCCGGTCGCAATTTCATCCACAATTAGCAGCACACCATATTCGTTACACAATTGCCTGACCTGCTTCAGATAGTCAGCCGAATAAAAGCGCATTCCACCAGCGCCCTGCACTACAGGCTCCAGAATGACCGCCGCTATTTTCTGGTTGTTTTTCTGCAGACAGGAATTCATCTGAGCCATATCACTCCCGGCACAGGGCTGACCAAAATCGCAGTCGGGTGAATCAACAAAGTATTGCGGAGTTAAAATATCAGAGAACAGAGTATGCATGCCGGTGACAGGGTCACAGACAGACATTGCTGCAAAGGTATCACCGTGGTAGCCGGAACGGATAGTCAGGAAATGCTGCCTGGCGGGCAAGTCTTTAACATTCCAGTACTGGATTGCCATTTTCATCGCCACTTCCACTGCAACAGAACCGGAGTCGGAAAAGAAAACTGTCTGCAGTGGTTCAGGGGTTATTTCCACCAGTTTTTGCGCAAGCCTGACCGCGGGTTCATGGGTCAGGCCGCCAAACATCACATGGGACATTTTTGCTAACTGCGTCTCTACCGCCGCATTTAACACAGGATGATTGTAACCATGGATAGTACACCACCAGGATGACATACCATCGATTAGCTCTCTGCCATCAACCAGCTTGATCCGGACACCTTCTGCCGACTCAACGGCAAATACAGGATCATCCTTGCCCATCGCACTATAGGGATGCCAGACATATTGTCGGTCCCGCTCTAGAACATCACCATTTACTTTTGAGACATCAGCCATATCCACGTCTATTTTTTCCCAATCTGTATATAGCATTCTGACGTTATAAGGTGACAATGTCACTGTATATAAGATTTTTCTAATATTACAATAGCTCGCATATTATCTATTATATTTTGAAGGCTCAGGAGAAAAGTATGTCAAACCCACATGAAAAATGTCATGAAACAAAGCGTTTGCTTAAACAGGGAGCGCGACTGGTAGATGTACGCAGTGAATATGAGTTCAGTGCCGGAGCCCTGCAGGGTGCAATAAACCACCCGATGCAGTGGTTGAGTGCAGGTCAGCATCTGGATGACAAAGAGACTCCGATAGTTGTTTATTGTGCAACGGGTGCACGCAGTCTGGCAGCAAAACAAATACTGCAGATGGCAGGTTTCAAAGAGGTCCATGACCTGGGCGGTTTCAAGAACATCCAGTTTTGCTAATTAAATTTCATAAGCAATTACTTAAAGAGAAACAAGGAAAGGAGAAAGTAATGAAAATCAAACAACTCTTTGACCCGGCCAGCAGCACTTATACCTACCTGTTGTGGGATGCCGATAGCGGGCAAGCTGCACTGATTGACAGTGTGAAAGAACAGGTTGATCGTGATGAGAAGCTAATACACGAACTGGGGCTAAATCTTGTCTGGCTGCTGGAGACACACATTCATGCAGATCACATCACTGGCTCAGGTGACTTGCGTCAGCGTAGCCAGCAAACTGCAAAGGTAGCCGTGCATAGCGCCAGTGGCAGCCGCTGTGCAGATCGACTGCTGCAAGATGGCGATGAAATCACTCTTGGTGAAGAGACTATAAAAGTTCTCTATACACCGGGTCATACAGACGCCGATATCAGCTACCTGGTCAACGGGGCGGTATTTACCGGTGATTCGTTGTTGATTCGTGGTAGTGGACGTACAGACTTTCAGGCCGGTGATGCCGGCACATCATACGATTCAATTACCGGCAAACTCTTCACCCTAAACGACGAGACCAAAGTCTACCCGGGCCATGATTACAAAGGACAGACTGTTTCAACCATCGCCGAGGAAAAAAAGTACAATCCGCGCATTGGTGCTGGACGCAGCCGTGATGAATATATTTCAATTATGGATGATCTGAAACTGGCGAAACCGGCGCGCATTGAAGAAGCTGTACCGGGAAATATGGCCTGTGGATTGTAGAAAATCAGTTCCAAGATCCAAGTGTTAAGTGTTAAGTAAATGCCGAGGAAACCCTGATGTTTCGTCATTGCGAGGAACGAAGTGACGTGGCAATCTCTAAGCTATTGATTCTACTCGATGAGATTTCCGCGCTGCGGTGCTCGTGACCACAGGAAATGCCCGAAGGGTGCAATGACGGGCTTCATTTAATTAATCAGAGTTACCTAAGTTTTAAGTAACCTCAGTAGGCTTCAATGACGGATCATTTAGCCTAAACAAAAATCAATTGAGGCCTGGATCTTGAACCTTGGATCTTGAATCTTGGATCTTGGATCTTGGATCTTGAAACTTATTTTATTTTTTCTTTAACTGCTGTTCCAGCTGCCTGACAGCCATATTTTCAGGCAGCAGTTTTTTTAATACAGCCACATAACGCAGTGCAGCATCTATATTTCCTGCATCACGATTCATAGTCACCAGCGCATACACTAAATCTGCATTTCCAGGATGTAAACCATGACTGGCTTCAAGCACTTCGATGGCCTGCTCCAGCTTGCCGGCAGACTGCAGTGCGACAGCATACACATAGTTATATCTGATATTGTCCCGGGCAAGTACCGCTGCCTGTGATAGCTCTTCCAGCGCTGACGGTAAATCCTTTTGACGTACCAGTGCCAGCCCAAGCGCATGATGAAGACTGGCATTGTCAGGAACTTTTTTCAAACCCGCCATTAGCAATTTTATCGCTTCATTTTCTTTTTTCTGCCCGCTCAGAAATTGTGCAAGATTCACGTAGGCAGGGACAAACTGGTCCTGAAGTTCAAGCGCCTTCCGATAGCTGATTTCTGCTTCTTCTATTTTTCCAAGCTCACTGTAAAAGCCCCCCAGATTCACCTGGGATTCAGGCCTCTCTGCATTAAATAACTGGGCTTCAACAAATTCATTCTTGGCACTTTCCAGCATCTTTTTCTGCTGCTCTGGCAGATCACCTGCAGGGACTGAAGACAGTAAGCGTGCTGCTCGAATCCGTACACTGCGCGATTTATCAGCCAGCAAAGGAAAAACCAGCTGAACTCGCTCTCTGATAGCGAATGAATCGAGCGCTTCGAGTGCGGCCAGTTTGAGCATCGCATCCTTGCTTTGCAGTGCCTGTTGCAGCAGTTCTATAGTGTCCGCCCCTCGATATTGCCCCAGATAACTGATGGCGGTAGCGCGTGCAATCACTGGCTGGTCAGAGTCTCCAGCAAGTGACGCAATCAACGATCGCGCTGCTGGTGACTGCCTCTGTTGTGAATGCAAGGCCAATGCAAAATTCTGATAGCCCATCGGCAGCTGGCCATACCAGGACTCCATTTTCGATACTGCCCACAACGGTGTTTGCTCGCTATGGCAATTATTGCAGGCATTCGGTGTGTTCAGCTTTACACTAAGATCAGGACGAGGAACACGAAAACCATGATCATGCCTGGGATCTACCTCCATGTAAGTCTTTGCCGGCATGTGGCACTCGATACATGATGAACCTGTTGAACCCTGTTCATGATGGTGGTGACTGCTGCTGGCATAGACATCCGCCTTATGACACTGGTAACAAACTTGTTCGCCCGGAGCGCGTAAAGCTGCTGTATGGGGATTATGACAATCAGAACAGGTGACACCCGCTTTATTCATCTTGCTTTGCAGAAATGAGCCGTAGACATAGACCTCATCATTTATCTGGCCATCAGCATGATAAAGACCGTCGTTTAGCAATGCAGGTTGAAAAGCGTCGCTGAATGACTCACCGGCAAGGTCATTTTCACTGATCTGACTGCGTCGGCTATGGCACACGGCGCAGGTTTCAATCTCCTTTTTACTAGAACGAGGCACAGATCTTACTGGCAGACCTGACTCTGCATTGATGCTCCAGCTAACTCCTTTACGTTCATTAAACTCCGTCACCAGCCCCTTATCTTTCGCGGATTTATCTTTGCTGTTGGCCCAGGAGACATGATTTTCACCTGCACCATGACAGGCTTCACAGGAGACATTGATCTCTGACCAGGTTGTATCGTAACTATTTTTGGCACTATCGTAATTTTTATTCAAGTTGGTCGAATGACACTCAGCACACATATAATTCCAGTTAAGATTCGGGCCTGTCCAGTGCAGCACATCACCTGCCGGAATGTGTTCATCAGGGTTCAGACGAAACCAGCGCTGCCCGCCCTGCTCTTTCGTACGGCTATCCCAGGCAATATCCAGGGCCTGTAATCGACCGCCGGGGAATTCAATCAAATATTGCTGCAATGGGTGCACACCAAAAGTATATTTTATTTTGTAGTCATGCCGCTGGCCATCAGGGCCTACCGTATTGACTATGTAATCATCAGCCTGTTTGAAGAAATTACTGGTAACCCCATCATGTGTCAGGCTGGTTTTACTGAAGTCAGCCAGCACCGTATCCTTATTAGCATGCTGCATAGCCATTTCATGATGTGAGGCTTTCCATTGCATGGACTGCTGCTGGTGGCAGCTTGAACAAACCTGCTCACCCACATAGGAATTATCGGCCGACTCACGAGCGAAAACCTGGTTAATCTGGGTCATAGCCAGAAAATTGAGAATCAAAATGAGTGACAGGGAATTTCCTGCAATGCGAAGTTTTTTCATTGGACCCGGATTCTGTTAGTTTTCTGCCGAGTACAGACGCTGAAAACGTGCTTTGCTGAAACCATCCATGCGCTGACCTCCAACCAGAATTATCGGCACGCCACGACCACCCAGCTGAGTATATTCACGTCTTCCCTGAGGGTCCTTATCAATATCGTATTCGTTATAATCAATACCCTGGTCTTCAAAATAGGCTTTGGCTTCTTTGCAGACACCACACCAGCTTGCAGAATACATCACCACATCTTTACTCCCGGCCTCATCATAAGATTCCATCGAAGAGACAGAATTTTCACGAATGGTGACTCTTATCACAGATTCACTGCTAGGCGGTTTCTCACTGGAATAAACAATTCGACCATTTTCATCAACATAACGATAAATCTCCGCGTGTGCCAACGATACAAACAGGCCCGATATAGCCAGAATCAGCACACAAATGATACGGATCAACATAGTTCTACAATGATATAATTAGTTGCAATCTTCAGTTTAAATAGCCAGACCCATAGCTCGATGACTAAAATTTCAAACGACAATACTCAACGAAAAGCGGTCGCACTCGTATCCGGCGGCCTTGATTCCATGCTCGCGGTTAAAGTATTACAGGAACAGGGTGTCCATGTCGAAGGAATTAATTTTTTTACCGGCTTCTGCGTCGAGGGGCATACCCATGCTATCCGCAAAAAAGACCGTGACAAGCCCAAACGCAACAATGCCCTCTGGGTTGCCGAGCAGTTAGGCATTAAGCTTCACATCCTCGATGTTTCTGAAGACTATAAAGACGTCGTCATTAACCCGAAACACGGCTACGGTGCCAACCTGAACCCGTGCCTGGACTGCAAAGGGTTTATGGTCAAACAGGCCATGGCCTGGATGGAAAAGAATGATTTTGATTTCCTTATCACCGGTGAAGTCATGGGACAGCGCCCCATGTCGCAGCGCAAGGACACCATGCCGGTGGTCAGTAGGGAATCCGGTGCAGGCGATCTTTTACTGCGTCCTTTATGTGCGAAATTGTTACCCGAAACCCTGCCTGAGCGTGAAGGCTGGGTAGACCGTGATCAGCTGCTGGATTTTTCCGGCCGCAACCGCAAACCACAAATGGCCCTGGCCGAAAAATTCGGCTTTAAGGAATATGCACAGCCAGCCGGTGGCTGCTGCTTTCTTACCGATGCCAACTACTCCTCAAAACTGGCTGATCTTTGGCAGGCACGCGGTGAGAAAACCTACGAGATCGATGACATCGTCATGCTGAAGGTTGGACGTCACTTGCGGCCAAAACCTCATTTCAAGCTCATCATTGCACGCGAAGAAGGCGAGACCAACTTCCTCAGAGGTTATCGTAAAAACTATATAAGTCTGAATACCGTAAGCCACAGCGGTCCTATCAGTCTGATCGATGGCGAAGCTGATGAAGAAGATATTGAGCTGGCCGCGCGCCTGGTGGCACGATTCTGCAGCGGCAGAAATGCCGACCTGGTTACGGTAAATGTAATTCAGAAGAGTGGTGAGTCCAAAGACATCGATGTCAAACCGCTGACCGCGGATGAAATACCGCAGGAATGGTATGTCTGAGCTGGTACTTGATGCCAGGAACCTGCTGTGTCCCCTGCCGGTAATCAGGACTCAGAATCAGGTCGAAAAGATGAATGCAGGTGATACGCTATGTGTACAGTGTACAGATCATGGTGTGATCAATGATATCCCTGCCTGGTGCCGGATAAACGGTCACGAGATACTGTCGATAGACGAACAGGAATATGAGATAGTAATCAAGCTGAGAGTTGGTGAATGCCGCTGACTACTAAAGGGCACTTCTATTAATAAGTGTTAGAAACCTGTTCCGGCAAAACAGGCTCATTGCCGCTGCGCACCCAGCCAATCATGCCGCCACGCAGGTTAATAACATTTTCATAGCCATGCTGACCGAGAAACATGCAAACCTGACCGGAACGGGCACCACTGCGGCAAATGAAAACGACTTCTTTGTCTTTCGGGATATCATTCAGACGAACAGGAAC
>JAUWVE010000075.1 GCA_030617565.1 Gammaproteobacteria bacterium
GGGGCGAACCATTCTCCTTAGAAAGGATGGAAATTATTTTCTGCTTTTTTACAACTCGAGTTAGGCCTAACTCTTTCGTCAGCCGGCGTTGAAGCCCTACTGAATAGTCTGGATAGGTATCTCCAATGCCGTGAATCATCAGCAGGTTCAGGGTACCGCTTTCCTGTCTGTTTTCCTTTTCTCCATAAAGCAGATCATTCAGTCCCGCTAATGGGCGAGAATCAATCTCGCATGCCCCCATGTCCTTATCACCCGGGTGCTTATCTTCCATAATTGCCTCGGTAACACCTCTGGATATGGATGTGCAGCCAGAATACAGAACCAGGCAGGACAGAAAAATTGTATATTTGATAAATTTTTGGCTAATGCTAAACATAATTTTAATACGTCTTCCTTCGCTGTGTAGCAGCCAGAGTGTAACCGCCCCCTGCTCCATCGACAAAATGTACATGGTTCAATCTTTGATGCCAGCCATTATCATTTTCAGCAGGACGTCAAATTTCTGCAGTCAGTACTTCAGATCAAGTCCGGCTTATAGCTTTGCCAGTATACTGCAACATTACTGAGGAATTTACTAAAATTGGTCTGTATAGATTTATCAGACATGATTTTCTATGTTATGTTTTTTCTCATAGCTGTCCCATAAACATTATGTAGGTTCGACAAATTCGAACAACAACTGTGCGAATGAATTCGCACCTACAACTGCTGCGTAGTACTGGATATTTTCTCTCACTTTTTCTGCTTAGAATAAACATGGCAATTCCATGTTTAAAAACCACCTTCGAAAAGATAAGCATTTTTGAATCAAGGACTTAAATTTTGTTCATGTTTCGTTTATGGGACAGCAGTGACGTAAAACCTAATACATAAAACGTAATACAGGCTTTTTAGCTTTTGCCCCGTGCATCCATATAAGCCTGCTCAGAAATTTTGTGATAACTAACAACCTTGTCACGATACGCCTTGAATGATTTGTAAACTTTGGCCGAGAAAGGATCTCTTGCTGCCAGTTCCTCAACGACTTCATCTGACAATTTTTTCAGCGCCGACAGAACATCGTCTGGAAATCTTCTTAAATCAACATTATGTTTTTCCACCAGCGTCTGCAGAGCATCGTTATTCCGTGTTGTATATTCAGCCAGCATATCCTGGTTGGCCACGCGACAGGCATTCAATACAATAACCTGCAAATCAGCAGGCAGGCTCTTCAGTGCCTTCTTGCTGATGATGGCTTCAAGCGTAGTACCCGGTTCATGCCAGCCGGGGTAGTAATAATATTTTGCCGCCTTGTAAAAGCCAAAGGCAAGGTCATTGTAGGGGCCTACCCATTCTGTCGCATCGATAGTGCCCGACTGCAGTGCAGTGAACAGCTCACCACCCGGCAGATTAACCGGCGTTCCACCTGCTCTCTTTAATACTTCGCCACCTAAGCCGGGGATGCGCATCTTGAGACCTTTTAGGTCTCCGACGCTGTTGATTTCCTTATTGAACCAGCCGCCCATCTGCACGCCTGTATTGCCGATGGCAGAAGGAACGAGACCAAACTGATCATATAATTCTGTCCACAGTTCCATACCACCGCCATGGTAAAGCCAGCCATTCATTTCCTGAGCCGTCAAACCAAAAGGAACCGCCGAAAAAAACTGTGTCGCCTCACTTTTTCCCTTCCAGTAATAGGCACCACTATGGCCCATTTCAGCGGTACCATCATAAACAGCATCGAAGACTTCCAGTGCAGGCACCAGCTCCTTTGCTCCATATACTTTGACCGTTAAACGACCGCCACTCATCTCGCCAATTAATTCTGCCAAAAAGTTGGCGCCCGTTCCCAGGCCGGGAAAGTTCTTGGGCCAGGATGTGACCATCTTCCACTGGATTGTTGAACCCGCATGGACAGCCGGTGCGGCTAGCACGGTGCTACCCAGTGCGGCTCCCGCCAGGCTGGAAGTCTTTATAAAATCACGTCTTTTCATATTTACTCTCTTAATTACTGCTTAATGCAGATACCATTCTCTTCTTTTTCGGACTGGGCAACAGCAGACTCAACCCTGTCTAACAGGCTTTGCAGGTCTTCACCGCGATGGAATTCTGTCATGCCTATCCATACGGACACCTTATCAGTGGCATCGGTCATGCCATTTGTAAGGTTTTCACGCAGTCTGTCAGCGACAATAGTGGCACCATCAATATCGGATTCGGGAAGCAGCGCCATAAACACATTGTCCCTGAAACGCCCGATACGGTCCGGCATTCTCAGGGATTCTGCCATTAAACCTGCTGTGTTGATCATTGCATTCTCTGCATCCGATTCTTCCAGCCTGTCAAGACCATCAATCTTAATCATGCCGATGGAAAGCTTGTGCCCATAACGATCTGCCAATGCCATCAGCTCTAGTATGCTAATTGTAAGGCCGCGTTCATTTGATGTTCGCGTAAGGGAATCAATATTAGGCCATTGCTTGAGTTCATCTTCATTAACATCTTCAGGACCAGACTCCTTCCTTACTGATTCTTCCGACTGCAGGGGTCCATTTTTTCGGCGAAAGAGAAAAAATATACCAGCCGCAACGATCAGTATACGCAGAACACTTCTCACCAGGTCCTGCATATTGGCATCCATGCCCACCAGAAACCCATATAAGTGTATTGCCAGTTCTGCAACAGCTACTATCAATAATATCTTGATAATAAATCCGAGCAGACATGTACCATTATCGTTCTTTTGTTTACAGATCGAATCAATCATATTTTATATTCCTCACAAACGAGTTAAGCGGGCAAATGAAAGAACCAGCCATTTAACTCCGACTGACTCAAAATTTACCTGTGCGCGTGTATGCTCTCCCTTTCCTTCAATATTCACGATAACCCCTTCACCGAACTTATCATGCCTGACCCTCGCACCCAGTGACAAGCCAGTTGCTAATAAACTCTCGTCATCATCCACATGCTGCGCCTGCCAGGCCGTCTGAAAACCACCGCCACGCGTCCTTATCTCCTCTAGTGCCTCAGCTGGTATTTCTTTCAGAAACCGTGAAGGGGATGTGTAATTCTCACGTCCGTACAATCTACGCACTTCTGCGTAGGTAATATAAAGCTGTTTCATGGCGCGTGTCATACCAACATAGCAAAGCCTGCGCTCTTCTTCCAGACGTGCGGGGTCATTTAGTGCATGCTGGGAAGGAAACAGGCCTTCTTCCATACCGGAAAGAAAAACCAGTGGAAACTCCAGCCCTTTCGCAGCATGCAGGCTCATTAGCTGCACACAATCCTCCCATGCCTCTGCCTGGCCTTCTCCAGCTTCCAATGCTGCGTGTGCAAGAAAAGCTGACAGAGGGTCCATTTCCACTTCTTCGTCCTGGTAATAGTTTCTTGCAGCGGTCACCAGCTCTTTCAGGTTTTCAACACGCGTCTCGGCCTTTTCACCCTTCGCATTGCCATGAAACTCAAGTAAACCTGACTGGGCCAGTACCTGTTCCACCTGCTCATACAACTCCAGGTCTGTAATCTGCACCGCGAGTGCGTCAATCATTTCAAGAAATAGGCGTAAGGCATTGCTGGCACGTGCAGTCAATGCATCTTCCTGTAGCAGTGCTGTGGCTGCCTGCCACATCGTTATATCGGAGGTTCTTGCTTTTTGCCGGACTATATCCAGTGTACGATTACCGATGCCCCGGGTGGGTACGTTAACAACACGCTCAAAGGAGGTATCATCCTCATGGTTCAGACACAGGCGTAAATAGGACAATGCATCCTTAATTTCTGTACGCTCGAAAAAACGCAGGCCTCCATAAACACGATAGGGCATAGCGACATTGAACAGGGCTTCTTCAAAGCTGCGGCTCTGCGCGTTGGAACGATAGAGGATGGCAACCTCGGAACGTAAATTTCCCTCATCAACCCATGAGCGTATGCAATCGACCGTAAAACGCGCCTCATCGACTTCATTGAAGGCCGCATAAAGTTTGATCTTTTCGCCCTCTTCACCCTCAGTCCACAGGGTCTTGCCCATCCGCCCCTCATTCCGGCTGATCACGGCATTGGCTGCATTCAGGATTGTCGAGGTCGAGCGGTAATTCTGCTCAAGACGTACCATCTCGGTTCCACGGAAATCCTTTTCAAACTTCCTGATATTCTCAACCTGGGCGCCACGCCAGCTGTAGATCGACTGGTCATCATCACCAACCACCATAATATGTGACTGCGGTCCGACAAACTCTTTTAACCAGCGATACTGTATGCTATTGGTATCCTGGAATTCATCCACCAGCACAGCACGAAACCGTTCACGGTATTGAAGTCGCAACACTTCATTGTTGTGCATCATCTCCCATGTACGCAATAACAACTCGGCAAAATCTACCAGTCCCGAGCGCTGACAATGCACTTCATATTCTCTGTACACCTTCGCCCATTGCTGTTGCTGGGGATCCGATCCACTATGCACATCACCGGCCCGTCGTCCTGCTTCCTTGTGATAATTAATAAAATGCTGCCCCTGTTTGGGCTGCCAGTAGGAATCATCCAGCTCCATGTTGGCGATGACGCGCTTGACTACGCGCAGCTGATCAGCGCTGTCTATGATTTGAAAATTTTGCGGCAGGCCGGCTTCCTGCCAGTGAGTACGAAGAAGTCTGTGCGACAGGCCATGGAAGGTACCCATCCACATGCCGCCCACCGGAAAACCCAGCATCTGTTCTATTCGACCACGCATTTCACTGGCGGCTTTGTTGGTAAAAGTAACGGCCAGTATTGATAAAGGCGAATAGGAATAGGCCTGCACCAGCCAGGCTACGCGATGCGTCAACACACGAGTCTTGCCGCTACCCGCACCGGCGAGCACCAGCAAAGGTCCTTCTACAGCAGCAACGGCCTTGCGTTGTGGTTCATTCAGTCCATCGAGTAGGTGTGATACATCCATCGAATGTTATGCTTAGTGAAAAATATGTATTATCTTTTATAGTCGGGGGAAGAACAGTTTTTCGACTCTCGTATTTAATATACTATATTAGCAGAATTTGTGTTCAAACACTGTTCATGTAATTACAAACAAAAAAATCAGGCTAATTGCTGCCCCATGAAACTAAACCACTGCACACGCGGGACGACATACCGCCTTCTGCTTATCCTGTGTACCATTAGTCCTGCATCGCTGTTTGCTGAAGAGGTTGAGATTGAGCCGGTAAACTGGGCCTACTCATCGATCTTTGGCACCGGCTGGTACCAGATAGAAGACAACCAGTCCGTATTCGCGGTAAGCCTGCCTGTCCGACAGAAACTGCGGAGTTCCTCCATTTCTGAGTCAGGGGAACGTAAAATTGGTTTCGAAATTGATTGGGCCCTGTCAGTGGGCTTATACAAAATCGACGACTTGCCGGGTCTTCTCGACCCCGATAATTTTGGCTCTGTAGTTTTCACGCCGGGCATCGAACTGGTAATCCCAGTTACTCAAAGATGGAATTTACGCCCATACGCGAACTTCGGCTGGGGTTCAAAACTGGGTTCCAGTGACTCAGCCTGGGTCTATTACACCGGAATCAAGAGTCGTTACACCTTTCCTGCAGCTACCGGCAACTGGGCACTAATTAACAGTATTTACTATGGGGGGTATACACCCTCTGTTGGTCCATCAGATGACCTGGCAGCAATACTTACCGGAATCGAATACAGGCAACGACTGAATAAAACCAGTAAAGATGGCGACATTATTGACCTGCATTGGAGCCTTGCCTATTCCTATCTGGGTGACGAACTGACATTTGGACTTCCCGATGGTAGCATCGACGCTATCGATGACCAGTTCGAGGCGGCACTTGCCTACGGTTATCGAAATCGGCCGGTTAAATTGTGGTTCATGAAGTTAGACACTCTTGGACTAGGGTACCGGTTTAGTTCCAATGGGACATTTAAAGGTATAAGCCTTAACTTCGGATCGTGGTTTACGCGATAAAAGGAAAATTATATGGCCTGGGTTTATCTAATTATTGCCGGAATTTTCGAATGGGGCTGGCCTGTCGGCCTCAAACTGGGATGGACCGACGAGGGCGCAAATTACAGCTGGATAACCTTTGCAATTATTTGCATGGGCGTCAGCGGCGCACTGCTGTTGATTGCCCAGCGCAGCATACCGATGGGAACGGCCTATGCAGTGTGGACTGGAATTGGTGCAGTTGGAACCTTTCTCATTGGTGTCATGTTCTTTGGTGATTCAGCCACGCTAGCACGCTTCTTTTTTATTGGTTTGATCGTTGTCGGTATTGTTGGACTGAAACTGTCTTCTGCCCATTAATATAGGCCGTGCACTTACAACATCATTACTTAGCGTAAGTGGCTTAAGAAACCTCTGATTAAATCTGATACTTATCGTTAGATCTCATCACAACTCAACTCAGAAAGGTAGCGGCGGGTGTTTGTGACAAGCTCCTTGACCTGTGCTGGATCTGATTGAACGTCCTTGATCCTGTTGCGTAACTCATCTGACACCAGGTCCTCCACACCGAGCACCTTCATCGCCTGAACGGAAGAAGCCAGGTACTGGATATATTCATCATAACTAATGGTTACATGCTCCCTGATTCGGTTCGCCGTGCCGAAGACTTCTTTGGCACTCATTTCGGCCATATCCTCGACGGGGACTTTAAAGATCTGTTGCAAGGCTTTGCAAGTCAGGTGATCAGGGTCTCCACTATATAGAGCCATACCACGAATCCTTAGAATGTTTTTAGCAAAGGACGAATTCTCGAGCCGAGTATTGATATGCATCCCCATGGCATAGGCATCTGCACCCTGCTCATTAAGAAAATGGTTATATTCTCCCCAAAACTCCTTATGTGACATCTCTTGTGGTCCAACATACATGGATTGCAGGCAATGATAGACTTCATGGTCGATGACAAACTCAAGATAGTCAGTCGGCTGCAGTCTCAAATCGTCAGGGATATTCTGTATGAACTCCTGCGGAAGATCTAAAAGGTTCCGGGTTGCCTGAACCGAATCGGCAGCGATCTCGTCGGGGTTAATGGTCAAAACACAGATATGCTCCTGCCAGCCAAGAGGGTCATCGGCCTTGAACAGAGAAGCCGATGGCATGCTGTATTGCAACATGTACACAATACGATTTGCGCTGGCAATCATCAGGTCTTCGCGCAACTTCGGCGGGTGCTCATAGTCCAGGCTACTGGGCTGATGCCCGAGCGCCAGGTCAAGGGCCATCATATCAGCCACTAACTCATCACCACCCTTCAGGATCAGAAAGGATATCTCCGGATATAGATGTCGGTAGAATTCAAGCTTTTCGTTAAGCAGAGAGTCGAGAAAGTTGCTTTTGTCGTGGGTGTCAGAATCGCTTTGTGCATTGACGCCGCAGGTCGTTACGGCAATGGCCAAACACAGCATGATACTCACAAGCCTTTTTCTTGTTTGCTGGTACATCTGCGACAACTCTCATACTGAAA
>JAUWVE010000059.1 GCA_030617565.1 Gammaproteobacteria bacterium
AATTACTGACCGATACCAGTTTGCTTCCTGTACTTGTCGTATTTGTTATCAAACGACTTCATCATGACATCATGCCCCTGCCTGCGCTGTTCTTCCATCTCGCTTTGCTCTGCCGATTCCATTTCAGGCTGACACTCTGCGGAATCCTGGTTGTATTCATCACACTCAGGCTGCAGATCCTGTTTATCACTTTGAGTCTCTCTGGTCGTGCTGTAATCAGTGGGATCCGGCATCCGGTCCGGCACGCTCTTTACAAGCATTTGCTGCCAGACAAAGCCGCCTATGGCCAGCGCGATCAGCAATGAGATCAGAGAAAAGTTTCGCATGAGAACTCCTTGCTGGTTGTTCAAACGAGTATACATTGCTTCATCACGTTTCCGTCAATCTTCCCAACCTGTAGTCCTCAATGGCCTGTTTGATTTCATCCTCTGTATTCATCACAAAGGGCCCATATTGTTTTACCGGCTCGTGCAAAGGTCTGGCTGCCAGCAGTATTGCTTTCACTCCGTCTTTACCGGCAGTTATGCTTACTGCATTACCATCACTGTAAACACCCATTTCCCGCTTCGACAATTCAGATGTAGACCCCTGGTAAACGTAAACCAGTACTGTATGATCTTTGGGCACAGCTTGAGTCCATTGTTCATTGGCGGTCAAATCAAGGTCAATATAGATCGGCTCAGTCACCACACCTTTCACCGGACCTGCAACCGCGACCGGTTCATTTATCTGACCCGCTACCAGTATTATTTTGCCGCCGCTTTCCAGTTCAACAACTGGCAAATCACTGCCCCGGTAATCCTGGTAATGCGCCGGTTTCATCTTGTCACTGGCAGGCAGATTCAGCCATAATTGAAAGCCGTGCAGCAAACCATCAGTCTGCTCCGGCATTTCAGAATGGATCACTCCACGACCAGCTGTCATCCACTGCACATCACCATCAGCGAGCAAACCTTCATTGCCCATGTGGTCACGATGGCGCATCTTGCCTGTCAGCATATAGGTCACTGTTTCAAAACCTCTGTGTGGATGAGAGGGGAATCCTCCGATGTAGTCGGCACTATCATCGGAACGGAATTCGTCAAGCAACAGAAACGGATCCAGAATTTCATTCAACTGACGACCGGCGATACGGTACATGCGCACCCCGTCCCCATCCGATGTTTCCTGTGCCGTGATGCGTTGCTGTAAAGTTCTGATTCGGCTATTCATGTGATCACCTTGAGCGTTGATTGCATATTCATATTGCTACCTATGTTCTGGCGCTGATGAGGGCGTGTAAAATCGATTATCGGCCCTGCCGGAACAATCCCGGTAGGATTGATTGTGGCATGGCTGCCATAGTAATGGGTTTTGATGTAATCCATGTCAACAGTCTCCGCGATGCCTGTTTGCTGATAGAGATCACGCAGATAGCCTGATAAATTTTGATATTCCTCAATTCGGTGCAGATTGGTTTTAAAGTGACCATAGTAGACGGCATCGAAACGCAGCAAGGTGGTAAATAAACGCCAGTCTGCTTCGGTGATTGCATCACCAGTCAGATAACGTTGTTTTGACAGCCGCTGCTCCAGCCAGTCCAGCGTATCGAACAACTCGGCAGTGGCCTTTTCATATGCCTCCTGAGTAGTGGCAAAGCCTGCCCGATAAACCCCATTATTAACGGTGTGATAGATTCGCTCATTAAGTTGATCGATTTCAGCCTGCAGTGCTTCAGGATAATAATCCTCGTAATTATCTGTCAGCTGATTAAATGCGCTGTTGAACATACGAATAATCTCAGCTGATTCATTGCTGACTATTGTTTGGCGCTGTTTGTCCCACAGCACTGGCACAGTCACACGCCCTGTGTAATCACTGTTTGCCCTGGTATAGACCTCATGTAAAGCATGCAGACCATAGAGGCCATCGCCCTGCTCACCGAAGACCCAGCCTTCTTCCATCATCAGCGGCTCCACATTTGAAACGCTGATAAAATCCTGCAGCCCTTTCAATTGACGGAAGATCAGTGCACGATGGGCCCAGGGACAGGCCAGCGAAACGTACAGGTGGTAACGACCCGCTTCGGCAGCAAAACCGCCCTCGCCACTGCTCCCAGCCTGTCCATCAAACGTAATCCAGTTACGAATCCGGCTTTCCTGTCGCACAAACTCGCCATTGTGACTCTTGGTGTCATACCATTGGTCAGTCCATTTACCTTTTACTAACAGTCCCATAACCATATCTCCTGTTCATTTATTCATCTGTATTGTTCGTAATATTTAAACTGTTATTGATACTATATACTTGATTTAATAAATAAAAAGCGATAGTTTTTGATAGATATATTCAATATTTTTGAACAATTATGAACCCACTAACTCTGGAAGCCTTGCAGGTACTGGATGCCATCGATCGTAAGGGCAGTTTTGCCTCTGCGGCGACCTCGCTGAATCGCGTGCCCTCTGCGCTGTCTTATACTATTCATAAACTTGAGCAGGATCTTGGTGTAAGCCTGTTTCAAAAACAGGGGCGTCGCTCTGTACTGACAAACGCCGGCCGACATTTGATGCAACAGGGACGAGAGTTGCTGATAGCTGCAGAGACACTGGCAGACAGCACAATACAGGTTGCTACCGGATGGGAACCACGACTACGCATTGCACTGGATACCATTATTCCTGCCGAGCTTATCCTGCCATTGATCAATCGGCTATATGAAATACAGCCCAATATTGAGATAGATTTAACAGAAGAAGTGCTGGGCGGCACCTGGGAGGCATTAGACTATGACCGAGTCGACCTGGCTATCGGTGCAATCGGTACTGCCCCCGGCCATAAAGGGATACGCTGTTTCGACTGGCTTACAGTCAAATCAGTTTTTGTCGCCGCTGCTGACCACCCGGTTTGCCAGCATCCCCAGCCACTCAGTGACAGCACCATTATGCAGTACCGCTCGGTAATTGTCCGTGACAGTTCTCGCCACGAAGCGCCTCTTAGCCGTGGCATATTAAACAAGGAAAGATTTATCCATGTAGAAAACATGGAGCAGAAAATTCAGGCACATTGCTTGGGGATGGGAATAGGTTTTGTCCCTCATTTTCGAGTGAAGCAGTATCTGCAAAGCGGTGGACTGGTCAGCCTGAATGTAGAATATACAGATACTGAAGTTCCATTACAGATTGCCTGGAAAAAAAGCAACCGAGGCCAGGCGCTCAACTGGCTGGTGGAGCAGATTAAACAAGTCACAGTGGACACTAGTGTGGTGTAACGAATAACACGTATATGCCAGCGTCATCGATGACTTGACCTGTATCAATGAAAAATGTGCAGTTAGCTTGTATACAGGTTCGCTTATGTTTCCAGACACTTCCATATGATGGCAAAAAACCCCGACGGACCCGGACAGGTAACACTGTCCCGGTATGTAAATACCTTTGGCCAGGCGATGTTGCAGCGTTATGGCGAACGTGTGCATAAAATTGCAATTAATGCGGCCTTCACCTGCCCTAATATTGATGGCAGCAAGGGTCGGGGCGGCTGTACTTTTTGCAACAATGTGTCATTCAATCCCAACGGGCGAAAACCGTCAGCTATTACCGAACAGATAGCGGCTGGCCGACAGGTCATTCTCAAGCGTACCGGGGCAAGAAAATACCTGGCCTATTTTCAGGCCTATACCAACACCTATGCCGACATCAACAGGCTCAGGGGCCTGTACGACAGCGCTCTGTCCGAGCCAGACGTAATCGGTCTTGCTATTGGAACCCGCCCTGATTGTGCGCCGGAACCGGTACTGGATCTGCTGGCTGAATATCAGCAGCAAGGTCATGAAATATGGCTGGAGCTGGGATTACAATCCTCCTTCGATGAATCACTGATACGCGTTAACCGTGGCCATGGTTTTGCTGAATATAAAACAACACTGCAGAATGCGCGCAAGCGGGGTCTGCAGGTCTGTACGCATCTCATCGTTGGCCTGCCTGGTGAAACAAAGATGCATTGCAATGTGACGCTGGAGCGTGTATTGGAACTGGGCGTGGACGGACTGAAACTCCATCCCCTGCATGTAGTAAAAGGTACTCAGCTGGCAAATGAATGGCGGCGCGGCGAATATCAGCCGCTGCTGCTGGACGAATACATAGACATCGCAGCAGATCTCATCCGTCAAACACCCGCAGAGATCATCTTCCACCGCTTAACCGGCACTGCCGCCGCTAATATACTGCTGGCGCCTGACTGGTGCTCACAAAAATGGCTGGTGCTCAACCGACTTACTGAAGCCCTGCAGCACCGCTCATACTACCCAGCCTGCAGCGGGCAAGTACCGGCTGATTCAGCCAGGATATTGCAATGAAACTTGTCTGCCCGGCAGGCAACCTGCCTTCTTTAAAAGCCGCCGTCGATAATGGTGCCGATGCGGTATATATCGGCTTTCGCGACAGCACCAATGCACGGCATTTTGCCGGCCTGAACTTTACCAACGCACAGATTGAAAAAGGCCTGCAATATGCCAGGGATCACCAGGTAAAGGTCTTCGTCGCCATCAATACCTATCCCTACCCTTCTGACTTCACACACTGGAAAAATGCAGTAGACAGGGCTGCCGGGCTGGGTGTAGATGCACTGATCCTGGCTGATATCGGCGTCATGGATTATGCACGCGAGCGCTGGCCGGAGCTAAATCTGCACCTGTCTGTGCAGAGTTCATCCACCAGTCATGAAGCGATTCGTTTCTATGCCGAACAGTTTGGCATCCGCCGGGCGGTGATACCACGTGTCCTGTCACTCAAGCAGGTGGCCACATTAATAGAACACAGCCCGGTGCCAATTGAAGTCTTCGGCTTTGGCAGTCTGTGTGTCATGGTTGAGGGACGCTGCTTCCTCTCTTCCTATGTCACGGGACAGGGACCAAATAATTTTGGGGCCTGCTCTCCCTCGTCATTTGTGAGCTGGAATTAAACAGACAGGGGACTTGAGACCCGCCTCAATGGAGTCCTCATCGACCAGGTAGGTAAAGACGAGAATGCCGGTTATCCAACCGTCTGCAAGGGCCGCTTTGAGGTAATGGGAAAAACCGGTTACGCGATTGAAGCACCGACCAGCCTGAACACCTTGCCGATATTGCCGGAGCTATTTCGAATCGGTGCTTCAGCCATCAAGATTGAAGGGCGGCAGCGCAGTCCCGCCTATGTCCAGCAGGTGACTCGCATAATGCGTGAAGCCATTGATGCCTGTATAGCAGACCCTGAAAACTACACACCCAAACAGGAATGGATGACGCAGCTGGCAGCCCTGTCTGAGGGGTTGCAGACGACACTGGGAGCCTACGAGCGAACCTGGCAATGACAACTGAAACCACCGTACATAAACCCCGTAAACGCCTGTCACTTGGCCCTGTCCTCTACTTCTGGCCGGAGGATCAGTTGCGCCGCTTTTATGACATGATTGCAGAGTCTGCGATAGACATTGTTTACCTCGGCGAAACTGTATGTTCCAAGCGTCGCTCATTGAATAGCGAAGGATGGCTGGAGATGGCCGATATGTTGACCAGGGCTGGTAAGGAAGTCGTGCTGTCAGGCCTGTCACTGATTGAGGCTGCATCGGAACTGGCAACACTGAAAAAGATCTGCACAAACGGGCGTTTTCGTGTCGAAGCCAACGACATGGCAGCGGTACAGATGCTGGCAGGCAAGTCCGGATTTATCGCCGGCACATCACTGAATATCTATAATACACAGTCGCTGGAAAAGCTGGCCCGTCTCGGTGTCGAGCGCTGGGTCATGCCAGTTGAACAATCGCGTGAAATTCTTCGTGAATTCCGTCAGCAAATGGAATCCAGTATGGAGATTGAGGTCTTCACATGGGGACGTTTGCCGCTGGCCTATTCGGCCCGCTGCTATACGGCGCGAAACCACTGCCTGCCCAAGGATGACTGCCAGTTACGCTGCCTTGATGATCCGGATGGAATGCTACTGCGCACCCAGGAAGACGATTCATTTCTGGTCCTCAATGGTATCCAGACGCAGTCCGCGCTGACCCAGAATCTTGTGCATGAACTCAACAATCCGGACATCGACATCTTCCGTATCAGCCCGCAGTCGCAACATACGGAGAAAATCATCAAAGTGTTTCATGAATGCCTGACAGGTCAGCGGGATATGGAGCAGGCTGCAGTCGTACTGGAATCATTCATGCCAACCGGCCCCTGCAACGGCTACTGGTATGGTAAAGCCGGCATGCTGGCAGGTTGCAGTGCATCATGACCCGACCTATGAAATTCTTTCGCGACAGAATCAGTTCATCGCTGGAAGCACGTGACAAACCGGTCTATCACGATCAGCGAGAATTTCTTGCAGCATTGGAACAATCCGGTGACCTGAAACGAATTCAGCAGCAGGTCAGTCCGCAGCTCGAAATCACCGAAGTCTGTCATCGTACACTGAAACAGGACGGGCCTGCCCTGCTGTTCGAAAACCCGGGTCAGCATAAAATGTCTGTCGTCGGTAATCTCTTTGGCAGCACGCGTCGCATCGCGCAGGCCATTGGCCTGAATGACATCCATGATCTAGGTGAAATTGGCCAGCAGCTGGCATTTCTGAAGACGCCTGTATTACCGACCGGCCTCGATGATGCGATGGACAAGTTGCCGAAGTTTCGCCGTCTTACCCATGTCAACCCGAAACTCATTGAAGACCCGCCCTGTCAGCAAGTAGTCATCGAGGGTGATGATGTTGATCTGGCACAGCTGCCGATACAGACCTGCTGGCCGGAAGATGCGGGACCCCTGATCAGCTTTGGCCTGGTTATAACCCGTGGCCCGGCCAAAGCAAGGCTGAATATAGGAATCTACCGGCAACAGGTCATCGGTCGCAACCAGGTCATCATGCGCTGGCTGCCCCATCGCGGAGGCGCCATCGACTTTCGTGAATGGAAGCAGGCACACCCCGGCCAACGCTTTCCGGTTGCTGTCGCCATAGGCGCTGATCCTGCCACGACACTGGCCGCAGTCACACCGTTGCCGGACACAATCTCAGAGTTCCAGTTTGCCGGTCTGTTACGGGGCGCAAAATCACGTGTTGCCCGTTGCCTGACACACGACTTGCAGGTGCCGGCAACGGCCGAGTTAATTCTCGAAGGTTACATCGAACCAGACCTGGAAATGGACGAAGGACCCTTTGGTGACCACACCGGCTATTACAACTCTGTTGAGAAATTCCCCGTCTTCACTATCGAGCGAATTACTCACCGGCATAACCCTGTCTATCAGGCGACCTACATGGGCAAGCCTCCGGAGGATGAACCCTCTATCCTGGCGGCCGCGTTAAACGAAATGTTCATTCCGCTGCTGCAGGAACAGTTTCCAGAGATTATTGATTTCTACCTGCCGCCCGAAGCCTGTTCCTACCGACTTGCCGTCGTCAGTATCAAAAAAGCCTATCTCGGTCATGCACGCCGTATCATGTTCGGTATCTGGTCTTGGCTGCGGCAGTTCACCTATACAAAGTTTATTATTATCACAGACGATGATATCGATGTACGAAACTGGAACGAAGTGATATGGGCAATGACCACGCGCATGGATCCTGTTCGAGATACTGTGCAGGTAGAAAATACCCCCGTTGATTACCTCGATTTTGCCAGTCCGGTATCCGGCCTGGGTTCAAAAATGGGTTTCGATGCCACCCGAAAATGGCCAGGCGAAAGCAACCGAAGATGGGGCCGCCCGATAAACATGACCGATGACGTACGCAAACGAGTCGATGCCATATGGGAAGAACTGGGAATTTAATCTAAGAAAATAGTCGTTCGTACAGTGGCAGGGCTTTCTGCGCCAGGCTGCTGACCTGTTTGGGCAACCAGAATGAATCGACATCCAGCCCATCCAGAAAGTTTTTGACCTCCAGTCCAAGTTCCGTATCCCCTTCCATTCGTAGTCGACGCTGGAAAAACAGGGTATCAGTGTCCTCTGTTCGCGCAGCAAGTTGCAGAAATGCATGCAGGCTGCCGGAGATAGACAGGTCCGGCACGTCGTTTGTCCGACTTGCTTTTAACCTGCCCCGTTGCAAGCTTATGCAGAAAACCAGTTGCATGTCCTGAACCTGGATACGTACAGTGCGGTCCTGAAGGAAATCCAGTTCCTCGTCCCGCAGGGCATCGGAAAAAACCCGGTTTAGAACGGTGACGACCGCTGTGCTATGCACCCTGACCGGGATGATGGCCATAGGCAAGGACAGAAACCGAGGAAGCAATGGTGAATTTTCAGAAGCAATCATTGAGGCATTTTCGCCATAGCGGCGCCTGATGACCTTGATTTAGGTCATGTCCTTCCCGAAAACTCATTTTACACACATCATGCCGCCAACCGACCGTAGAGACCGGAACACGGTGGATATAAATGTTAACAGTGCACAAACAATGGGCTTCATTGTTCTGTATCCTCTTCGGCAACAACGATGACCGAAGATCTCACCTAGACGTCGCCCCTGAAAAAGGTCAAGAATATCAGGTAGTACGTATTTTCGGGAAGGACAGCTTTTGTTCATTTTATTTCAACGTAACTTCCAAGGCGTTCAGGCAAGCGCTTCCAGGCCGTGCACAT
>JAUWVE010000153.1 GCA_030617565.1 Gammaproteobacteria bacterium
TCCAGCAACTTTGAGCCCATCAATTTGTCCTTCAGGCAGCAACCTGAATGAGACCTGTACCACACCCTCAATATGCCGGCGACGCGCTGACCTGGGATAGTGTTTATGAGACTCAATATGGGACAGCAACTCGGCAAGATAGGACTGTCGTGCCTGTTCACTCAGACGGGGATCAACAACAGGCTGCAATACTGGCAGAGTCTTCTCTGCCTCCGCCCTGCTTATTGGGGGAGTCCGTGTCGGTGTCTTCCTGACCTCTCTGGCAGGTGTCACTTTCTCAACAGGTTTCGGTTTCGGTTTCAGTTTTGGTTCTGGTTTCGGTTCTGGTTTCGGTTCAGACTTCTCAATCACCGGCTGAGGTTGTGGCAGCTCAGGCATCACCTCTACGGGCTTAGCCACAGAGGGTGCAGGGACAAGAAAGCTGATGCGGGTTATGCTATTTTCAGGCCCCTTCTTCTCCAGCACGGTGGAGAGCTCGGTCGTTCGATTGATAAAAAGAGCCGCATGAATCAACAGCGAGATAACAAGCGCTGCACTCCAGATGATCCCGTCGGTACTTTTCATCGTGTCCAGCCGACCATGGGTGAGAGTTGCTGTCACTTGCGTTCGGTAACTATATCCACAGCCTGGGCACCTGCTTTACGCGAAGCATCAAGCACAAGCACAGCGTGCTCCAGGTCTGCGGTGCGATCGCCCCGCACCCGAATCACCTTTTCTTTCTTCGTGCTTAATGCCTTGCGCAGTGTCGATACCAGTGATTCGGGTTCAACAAATTTGTCATTAACAATAATACGTCCCTGTGCATCAATGACGACTTCCAGCTGCTCATCATCTTCAATCGATTCACCGCTGTCCGCTACAGGCAGGTCTATTTCGATGGTGTCCTCACGCACAAAGTGGGAAGTAAGCATGAAAAAGACCAGCAACAGGAACACGATATCGATCAGTGGCGTCAGGTTTGGGACATGGCTAGTACGGCGACGTCCTTCAAACTGCATGCAGCACTCCTTCACGATGATGGACCACATCTGAGTCCTCATCATTACAGCTGTGAGGAAGCTGCTCCAGCAGCAGTGAAGCATCACAGCGCATATTCTGAGCGTGGCGATCGGCCATCCCTTCCAGTACGTGCAGAAATAACAAAATTGGGATAGCCACTGCCAGGCCAACCCCTGTGGTGAGCATCGCTTCCCAGATACCGCCGGCAAGGGCCTTCGCATCAACCCGGCCACCAGCCTGCTCGATGACCATAAAGGCCCTGATCATACCGAGTATGGTACCAAGCAGTCCCAGTAGCGGGGCGGTGTTACCCAGGATAGCAAGTGTACGAAAACCCCGTTCCATGCGTTGCAGTTCGATGGAACCGATACGTGAAGCGACACGAACCAGATCCTTAACCCCTTCCCTGCTGGCCTGTACCATGCCATTGAGAAGATTGGCCTCGGGACCACGCATCCCTGCTATCAGTTGTTCAACATTATTATCATGAACGGCTGCAACCAGCGCCTGCTCAAAGTTTTTGGAGTGACCTCGCATCATAGAGAAGCGAATTAAGCGCTCCAGTATGATGGCCAGCGCGACTACCGAGTAACCCGCAAGCACCCACACGACCACGCCACCCTTATCGAAAATATCAGCAATTATCATGCTTGCAATCTGCCTCCATCTCTATTGAATCTCCCGCAGCCACAGCTCAACGGCTTCCTGATCCAGCACCCCGCTCACGGCCTGTCGGTTCTGTTGGCCATCAAAAAAATAGCTGCGGGGCAATTCTCCGTACCAGATCCTGTCCACTTCATAGCGAAGACGGGATGAACTGGCCCGTGAAAAAACCCAGGCCTCTGCATTAGCTACTCCTTTACCATTGATGACACTAAGCAGCTCTTTTCTATCATCGGGTGAGTCGGTCGACACCAGCACAAGGTTTAACGCAGGATGACTTTCAATCAACTTTCCCAACATGGCCAATTCCTGAAAGCAGGGCGGGCAGTCCAGTGACCAGAACACCATTAAAAAAGGCTTGCCCTGATAACGGTTAATGATGGTCTCGTAGCTGCCGGGCAGGAAAGTTGAGAGCTGTGGCTGGACAGTAGAGCTGCTTGCCGCAGCCGGGATGATATAACTCAGCAGGAGCATGCTGAGAATCAATTTTTTTATCAAATATTCTCGGCAGGATTGCATTTATACAGCCCCATCGACAGTCAGCAGCCGGAAGCCCTCTTTCTGAGTCTGCCAGTAGAGATAGACTGCATTTCCATTGGCCAGCAGGAAAGGGTAGTCAGATTCTCCATCTGTTTCTACCAGCAGCTCGGGTTCACCCCAGGAGAGTCCACCATTTGACGATCTCATCAGATGGATAGTGCTGCGTTTACCATCATACTCACGCCAGGCGACATAGACTTTCTGTCCGACACTCAAGACATGAGGGTGCGAAGCTGTTGATTCATAGTTTCCAAAATTGACTGGTTCAGAAAAGCTCTGGCCCTGGTCTCTGGAGTGGGCATAAAATAGCCCGTGACGTTCAGGTGCATTATCAAACCAGACCATGTGATACACGCCATCGTCGGGGATTGAGATCGCAGGCCCATGGTGTGGGCAGGCATCTATTTTCCAGTAATCATAACTGACCCTGACCGGGCTGCCTGCTTTGTTCTTATCAACAAATTTCACCAGCGCATGATCGCGGGTATTTTTGTCATAGATATTGCGCCACATGACTACCGGAAGTTGATCAACATCCATATCCATAACAACGCGACAGCACTCACAGGTATTATCGAGTATCTTCACGTTTGCATGAAACGAGGCGCCATGGTCATCTGACAGGGCATAATAGAGTGCTGCACCGGGATAATCTTTACCCTCACGTCTGGCCTTCAGGCGATCACGTTTATCGAGCCAGGCCAGATAGATATCACCCCGCTGATTGATCCCCATCGCCTCGAAACGGTGCCCGGTAATCTCCAGGTTGTCATTTACCGTAACCGGGTCAGAAAAATGTTCACCACTATCCAGTGAACGGCTGAATCGCACATGCCCCGTATACTTTTTACTCAACGGCATGGTCCAGGAGATAAACACTCTGCCATCTCCATCTATTGCAATCTTCGGGCGATTCTCACCGCGTGCGGAGATGGCTTCAGGAATTCGATTGACAACAACAGGCGAACTGAAACTCTTCCCCATATCATCCGAGTGGTTGACGTAGACGTGCCCGGCAAACGCCCAGGCGACCCACAGGCGTCCATTGCTATCAAATGTGGCACCGGGTGCTAAACCACATTTAAGAGCCGCAGGTTTGCCTGGATCTGCACAGGGATTCTCAGGCGGCTGCCCGCCATGATCCATCTGCATGGCTGATGCAGTAAACAAACTGCTGACCAGCAGCATTAGCAGCGTGAAGATGGGCTTTGAAAAATTTGTCTGCATTTTTTTCGTACCAACAAACCCGGGACAGCGTTTAAGCGGCCCCGGGGTTCACTCATTAGAACTTATAGTTGAACCCGGCGTAGACGGCACGGGGCATACCTGGAGCAAATTCGAACTTTTCTGGGCCCCAGCCGGAAGGCGTATATTTCGCTGCCGTCGCATAACGTTCATCTGTAACATTCATCAGGCGTCCATACAGCTCCAGCCCGCCGTCAAACAGGTAATTGG
>JAUWVE010000074.1 GCA_030617565.1 Gammaproteobacteria bacterium
ATAATTTATGGGTTGAAGCGTGACGTATAACTGAAGTACAGTTCAAGTCGGTGACAGGGTTAAATGGCATGTTTTTATTATAAAAACAGTCTGTTATAGTTCTTGCGAGTTAATTATTCCGGACACTAGTGATGAATCATGTCTTGTTAAGGACGATGCCATCGCACGTGAAAAATATCTCAAATCTGGTATGGGAAAAAGATATATACGTAACAGGCTCAGAATATATCTAAAAAAATAATGTTTCTAACGGGGTTCGACAGTACAGGAATTACTCGGCCATGCCGATGTTTCGACGACCATGATCTACACCCATGTATTGAATAAACCCGGTGTGACCGTTACCAGTCCTTTTGATGTGCTTTAAATCACGTATTTAATAGCATGACTTCTAGCCTTAAAGCCATTGGCTACGTATCTTTTCACGATTCAACCTGAACCACTGCAGCGCAATAATGGGTAAAGCCGAATCAATGCGCCCCTGATCTAGCCATTCGAAGGCGGTGTCGCTGCTGATAATATGAACACGAATATCTTCACCTTCTTCGTCTAAGCCGTGGATTCCACCGAGGCCTGAGGTGTCGGTACGCGCAAAATAGATCTGTATCTGTTCGTTGCTGCCGCCAGGGCTGGAATAATACTGATGTATCGGGATAAGGTTTGATAGCTTACAGCCCGCCTCCTCTTCGGCTTCCCGATGTATGAGTTCTTCTGCTGATTCACCCGGTTCCTGCAGACCGGCAATGATTTCTATCAGCCAGGGACCCGATGGGTCATCAATGGCACCAATTCGAAATTGTTCAATCAATACCACTTCATCCCGCAGCGGATCATAGGGCAGAACAGCCGCTGCCTGCCCTCTATCCAGTAATTCACGGCTTATTACAGAGCTTTCACTACCGTCGAACAGCTCGTGCTTTAATCTAAAACCGCTAACCCCGAAAAAGCCGCGATAGAGTTGTTTCTTATTGATAATTGACCATTTCATACTTAGGAAGGTTTAATCATGTGCAGGAAGCCTTAGTGTAATTACAATATATTGCTTGATCGCAGCGTTACAGTAAATAGCTCTTTTGATAAGCTTGCTAGCCGTAAACAACCAGTTACCGCATTTCCTACAGGTATTTTAAACCATGCTCGAATACATTTTCTTTCACGATGAACCGCGCAAACAATTTATTCAGTATCTGCTAAAGCAGGACATACCTTACGTGGAACAGGATGATTCCATGGGCATGGTTGTCGCTGTACCGGAAGACCTGGGTGAGGAAATCGAGGAATTGGTCGAATCTCACTACGACAAATTAATGGAAGATGCGGAAGAACTTCTGATTGAAGACGGTGAGGCTGCCGAGAAGGATGTTGCTGCTATTACGATTACGCTTGATGACGGCAAGACTGTTTATGCCTCTGTATCGCCGAATGTGATCAATCGCGTGCTTGGTGTTATCACTACGCAGGAACTCAATGACCTGGTGAATAGTATCGTTACCAGTGTACTCAACCCGGATGAGCGCCCTATTTGTACCCGCTAACCTTATAACTGAATTTGTTACTGGTGCGCATCAATAAATGAATTGCGGTTGCCCTGTATCTGCTCAATACGATCGTTGCGCAGGTGTTCAACCTGTTCGGGTGGGTATTTTCTATCCCAGTCGATTAACAGAGACTCCAGCTTCTTCTTTAGATAGAGGTCATGCTGATCGCTCATATACAGCATGGCACGCGCTATACGGCCCCGCGCCGCAGGCGAGGGTTCAGCAATTCGCTGCCGCTCGTCAAACTCAAAATCACACTGTCCGAATGACCTCTGCTCGCCCCGGATCATGGCAAAGCGATAATTACTGCGTGCCTTATTTACCTCACTGCGTGAAGGATACAGATTGTGCAGGTCAGCCTCAATGAAATTGAATTCTACACTCTTCACCCGGCACTGTTTACGTTTTCCGCAACGCAGGCTGTAGGCCATCCACGAAGCCGGGAAAACATGCTCAATATTGACCCCCCGATTGTAACCGGACTCAAGTTTTTTTCCGCAATAGAGCGTTTTACCGCCATTGCTATAGAGCTCCTTCCAGAAGATCTTGCGTGCGGTTTCGTAATCGACAATAAGCTGCCCCGGGATATGAGCAGTATTTGCAGCATTTTTGGAATCCGTTGATTCAGAGCAGCTGGCTATAGTAGGAAGTATTAATAGCCCTGCTAGCAGTATGCGTAGCTTGTATCTCGTCAAGAGCACCTCTATTAGTTCATGAATAATCATCTTGAATCCTAAAACTTGCAGCCTGTTACAACACACCCGTAGGTGCGAATTCATTCGCACAAGTGATTTACATATTTCTGAGTGCGAATAAATTCGCACCTACAGATAGCTAGCTAATGCGAAGTACCAGGGATGTATTTATCGTTCAGCTGTTTTAGCATAAAATAGACGCTACCAACACTGCCCCTCACCCGCCGGAAACCTCATGACCCACCATATCCCATCCATTGGCTTTATCAGTCTTGGCTGCCCCAAGGCGCTGGTTGATTCTGAACAAATCATCACGCGCCTGCGTGCCGAAGGTTATGCCATCCAGCCCGACTATAAAAGCTCGGATGTTGTCGTTATTAATACCTGTGCATTTATCGATGATGCGGTAGCAGAATCGATGCAGGCGATCTCTGAGGCGTTGAATGAAAACGGTAAAGTCATCGTCACGGGATGCCTTGGTGCCAGACAGGGTGTTGTTGAACAGGCTTTTCCTGATCTGCTGGCTGTTACCGGCCCGCATGCCGCCGATGAAGTGATGGATGCGATCCATCAGCACCTGCCACCGGATACTGATCCGAAACTGAGCCTGATACCCCCCGGTGGCATCAAGCTGACACCACGGCATTACGCTTATCTGAAGATATCTGAAGGCTGCAACCATCGCTGCACATTCTGCATTATTCCTGCACTACGCGGAGACCTGGTCAGCCGCCCGGTGTCAGAGATCATGGATGAAGCAGAAGGACTGATCAGTGCAGGGGTACGTGAACTACTGGTGGTCTCCCAGGATACCAGCGCCTATGGGCTGGATACTCGCTATCGAAATGATTTCTGGCGCGGCAAACCGTTGAAAACCCGTTTTCTGGAACTGGCCGCAGCGCTTGGTGAACTGGGTGCCTGGGTACGACTACACTATGTCTATCCCTATCCACATGTCGACCAGGTCATCCCGTTGATGGCTGAAGGCACAATTCTTCCTTACCTCGATGTCCCATTGCAGCACGCCAATCATGACATCCTGAAAGCGATGAAGCGGCCCGCCAATGCGGAGAATGTGTTGCGCCGTATTGAAAGCTGGCGAGAGACCTGTCCAGACATCACCCTGCGCAGCACCTTTATCGTTGGCTTTCCGGGGGAAACCGAACAGCAGTTTCAGGAGTTATTGGACTTTCTTGAAACAGCCCAGCTCGATCGCGTTGGTGCCTTTGCCTATTCGCCAGTTGATGGTGCTGTGGCCAATGAGCTTCCAGGTCATGTGCCTGAAGAAGTTAAACAGGATCGTCTGCAACGCTTTATGGCGCTTCAGCAGGAAATATCAGAACAAAAGTTGACCAGGCGTGTCGGGCGGGTAGAGGACATCATCATCGATGGTAAAGATGAAGAAGGGTATATCGGCCGCAGCAAGAGTGATGCCCCCGAAATCGACGGCATAGTTTTTCTCGATGGAGATTTTGACTTGCAAGCGGGTGACATCGTACGTGCTAAAATCAATGATTCTAATGCTCATGACCTGTGGGCCGAAATCCAGCAGTCCTGAAGGAGAGAAATAATGAAAATAGCCCCAACGTTCAGGGCAGTGCTTAATGACGAGATATGTGTGAATGACTAACTTATTTCCCATTGAACTGTCGCTATTGAGGGAGCTTGTTATTGATGCGGGCAAGGAAGAACTGCTGCCTCGTTTTCAACATACCGACTTTTCCTACAAGCAGGATGGCAGTCTGGTCACCGAGGCAGACTTAAGTGTTCAAAACAGATTACAGACAGAATTATACAGGCTGCACCCGGAGATAACCCTGCTGGGTGAAGAAATGTCGGAGCAGGAACAAAATGCCATCATTACAAAGGGCGGCACTTTCTGGTGCCTTGATCCTCTCGATGGCACCAGTAACTTCGCCGCAGGCATCCCCTTCTTCAGCATTTCTCTGGCACTGATTGAAAATGGCCAGCCCATTATGGGCATCATCTATGACCCGGTACGGGATGAGTCTTTTATCGCAGAAAAAGGCAAGGGGGCCAAGCTCAACGATAAACCGCTTGATGCAACAATCACTGCACATACGGCCTTGCAGCGATGCTCAGCCATTGTAGATTTCAAAAGGCTTAGCTCCGACCTTGCCACACGGCTTGCCATCGATGCACCCTATTCTTCACAACGAAGCTTTGGCTCCGTTGCACTGGACTGGGCCTGGCTTGCTGCTGGACGTGGACAGATTTACCTGCATGGTAAGCAAAAACTGTGGGACTATGCTGCAGGCTGGTTGATTCTTGATGAAGCGGGCGGCAGTTCGTCTACGCTTGAAGGTGTTAGTGAATTTCAGGCAGCACTAGAACCCCGCTCTGCCATTGCCGCATCAACTACTGATCTGTATCAGCAATGGTTTAACTGGATCAATGCCTGAACTCAGGCATAAGATCCTTGTCAGTGCCTGTCTATTAGGACAGCCTGTACGTTATGACGGCCTGTCAAAAGAGAGTCAAAACCCTATGCTCAATCGTTGGCATGAAGAAGGGCGGCTGGTACCGGTCTGCCCTGAGGTCAGTGGCGGTCTGCCGGTGCCCAGACCCGCTGCAGAGATTATAGGTCTTGCCGATGAAGTACTGACTGGTAGAGACCTGGTGAAAACAGAAGATGGTGAAGATGTCAGTCGATTTTTCACATGTGGAGCACAAAATGCATTAATTCTATGCCGGCAACAAAATATCCGCATTGCGATACTGAAAGAAAACAGTCCATCCTGTGGTTCAACACGAGTTTATGATGGAAGTTTCAGTGCTAAACTGATCACAGGAATTGGTGTTACTACCGCAATATTACGTCAGAATGGGATAACTGTTTTTAGCGAACATGAGATTGATGCTGCGGATAAATATTTTAAGATACTGCTGTCAGAAAAGATCCATATGTAGGTGCGAATTCATTCGCACATTGAAATGCGGAAAACACTTGTGCGAATGATTTCGCACCTACAGATTTATTTTTTAACAATCTATAGAATTCTGGATTTAATATGATTTTCACATATTTATATAGGTGCCCTGAACTTCATCCATGCGCGTACTGATCGTAAAAACCTCTTCCCTGGGCGATGTCATACACACCCTGCCAGCCCTGACTGATGCCAGGATGGCTATGCCGGAAATCAGCTTTGACTGGGTCGTCGAAGAGGCCTTTGCCCCGGTACCTTCATGGCATAGTGCGGTTATCGAGGTTATTCCGGTGGCCCTGCGCCGATGGCGTAAGTCGCCTTTTTCAAAGCAGACACGGCAGCAGTGGCGCGAGTCCAGGAAAAGGATAATGACAGCGGATTACGATCTGGTCATCGATGCGCAGGGATTGATCAAGAGTGCATGGCTAACTCGCATGGCTAAGGGCACATCGCATGGGCTAAACCGTCAATCCGCACGCGAGGGACTGGTGGCATTCAGCTACGATGTTGTGCATCAGGTAGACAAGGGCCAGCATGCTATAGAAAGGGTACGTGAGTTGTTTGCCAAAGTGCTAGAATATCCGCTACCTGAGAGTACACCTGACTACGGCATCCAAACCGGAGATCGTGGCAAGGTCGCCCGGCAGCTGGTTTTCCTGCATGGCACGACGTGGCAGAGCAAGCACTGGCCTGAGAGCTACTGGCAGGATCTGCTGGAATTCGCAACAAAAAATAATTATCAGGTACAACTGCCCTGGGGTAACGATGAAGAAAAAGACCGTGCAGAAAGGCTCGCTCAAAATAATGGCCTGGTACAGGTATCGGCTGCGATGGATTTAAACGGTCTGGCAACTTTACTCTCAAGTTCAACCGGTGCCGTAGCCGTCGACACCGGACTCGGGCACCTTGCCGCTGCCCTGTCATTACCGACCGTCTCTATTTATGGTTCAACAGACCCATCCTTAACCGGCACCCTGGGCAACTACCAGGGCCAGTTAAAAGTCGATTTTGAATGCGCCCCCTGCCTGAGGCGGCAATGTCACTACTCTAAGGATTCACCTGTTAACCCTGCCTGTTACCAGACCCTGCAGCCTGCGCAGGTTTGGCATAAACTCCAGCAACTTATAAATGAAAAGGAAAACATAAATGACTAAATCTGTACTGGTCACCGGTGGTGCCGGCTATATAGGATCGCATACCTGTCATCAGCTGATAGAAGCCGGTGAAAAAGTCGTTGTCGTTGACAATTTTTACTCCGGTCATCGCTGGGCGGTGCCTGATGATGTGCTGCTGATAGAGGGTAATGCCGGTGACATTGAACTGACCTCAAAACTGATGCGAGAACATGACGTTGATACCGTCATTCATTTTGCCGGTCATATCGTGGTTCCGGAATCGGTCACCGATCCTTTAAAGTATTATCACAACAATACACAAAACTCCCGCAACCTGCTGCAGGCCTGCGTCAATAGCGGTGTCAATCAGTTTGTCTTCTCATCTACCGCCGCTGTCTATGGCATCCCTGAAGAGCAACCGGCGACAGAGCAGACAGATACTGCTCCCATCAATGCCTATGGCAGATCAAAGCTGATGACAGAGTGGATGATGCAGGACCTGTCAGACCGGCCGGATATCGATGATGGCTTTCGCTTTATTGCACTACGCTACTTTAATGTAGCCGGTGCACGGGTCGACCTTACAATCGGCCAGGCAACACCGGATGCGACACATCTGATAAAAGTGGCCTGCCAGGCTGCACTCGGCTTGCGGGATTCTGTCAGTATATTCGGTACCGATTACCCGACGCCGGATGGTACAGGCGTACGTGACTATATCCATGTCGAGGATCTCGCCTCGGCCCATCTGTCTGCTCTGACTTATCTGCGACAGGGTGGTGACTCCACAATTATGAACTGCGGCTACGGCCAGGGGTACTCTGTACGTGAAGTCATGCAGATGGTAGAAAAGGTCAGTGGTGTCGATTTCAATATCATCGAAGTACCCAGGCGTGCCGGTGACCCGCCTGAATTGATCGCTGGCGATAAACTGATACATCAAACACTGGACTGGAAAATCCGCTATCAGGATCTTGAAGTCATATGCCGTACGGCATATGAATGGGAAAAGAAGTGGGCTGAGATGCAGGTTGACCCCAGTTGAAAGGTTAAAGAGGAAAGGTTAAAGGAAATACGGCATAATTTTGTTGTGGGAGGCACGCCCTCGCGGCGATAAAAATGTTTATGGTATTTGGCCAGTAAAAATTCGCCGCGAGGGCGCG
>JAUWVE010000048.1 GCA_030617565.1 Gammaproteobacteria bacterium
TTCTGCTGCTTGTCATTCATGATGTCGTAGATCATTTCATGCACAACGCGATCTTCCAGTGATTCAACATTTATACGCTTGATGTCACCATCAACACGTATCAACGGCGGCAGGCCGGCTGATATGTGAAGATCAGACGCACCCTGTTTATGTGAGAAAGCGAGCAACTCGGCAATATCCATCTTCTAAGGACTCCCTAAGGTAATGTGTAACGCAGTAAATTTTTTATTGTTGAGCATCTAAGGTTTTATAGATTATAGATCATATTACCGCTTTTATACGGTAGAATACGTGTTCATTCAAATAATGCCAATAGCATGGACCTGGAAACAAGAAAAGAATGGCTGGACCAGCGAGTAAATACTACCGCCAGACGGGTGAATCGTGAGCCGGCAGAAATTAGCTTACTGGCTGTCAGTAAAAAACAGACAGCCGAAACTATTCGTTCCCTGGCCGCACTGGGACAACAGTCATTTGGTGAAAATTATCTGCAGGAAGCGCTGGAAAAAATTAACCAGCTTGCAGAACTGGCACTTGAGTGGCATTTTATAGGTCAGATACAGCGAAATAAAACGGCAGCTATCGCAGAAAATTTTGACTGGATCCAGAGTATCGACAGATTAGTCATTGCTGAACGCATGTCAGCCCAGCGGCCGTCAATAATGGGCAAATTAAACGTGTGCATACAGGTTCGTATGAGCGGAGAGCATGGCAAGGGAGGAATAACGGCAGATGAACTACTGCCTCTGGCCAGCGCTGTTAGTTCATTGCCCGGGCTGGTACTCCGTGGCCTGATGACGATCCCTGAAAATACCAGTGATACTGAGAAACAGAGAGCTTCTTTTCGCCGGATGCATGATCTTTTCGATAGCTTGAGATCTCAACATGCTTCGGTAGACACCCTGTCAATGGGCATGTCAGGCGATTTTGAGCTGGCCATAGAGGAAGGCAGCACCATGATCAGGGTAGGAACCGCACTATTTGGACCCAGGAACTAAGGGCTGAACAATAGAAAGTAAAAAACTTGAAACTTGAAACTTGAAACCTGAATCTTAAATCATGAATAAACTAGGAATAATTGGCGGCGGCAATATGGCAGAAAGCCTCATTGGCGGACTGCTCGCTAGCGGTCACAAGGCATCGGCTGTTCAGGTCTCAGAGCCGGACAAAAACCGGCGTGAACAATTATCCACAAAATACGGAATCAATTGCCTGGACAATAATTCCACACTGGCCGGGCAGTCTGATTTACTGCTCTTTGCAGTAAAACCACAGTTATTGCGACAGGTCGCTGAACCACTGAAGCAGGCAGTGCAGGCAAAACACCCATTAATTATTTCAATTGCTGCCGGTATCCGGAGCAGCGACCTTGATTTATGGCTGGGTGGGGGACTTGCCATTGTACGTGTAATGCCAAACACTCCGGCGCTGGTGCGTGCCGGTGCGTCTGGACTGTATGCCAACCATCTGGTCAACAATCTGCAAAGAGACCTGGCAGAATCAGTTTTGCGCTCAGTCGGGATTACTGTCTGGTTGGAGAATGAAGCACAGATGGATATCGTCACGGCTCTTTCAGGCAGTGGGCCGGCCTATATTTTTCGAGTAATCGAGGCCATGGAAGAAGCCGCCACCCAGGCGGGTCTGGAACGTGAAACAAGCCGTCTGTTGGCTATAGAGACCGTACTGGGTGCCGCCAGGCTGGCCATAGAATCTAATGATTCTCCGGCAGAACTGCGTTTTAAGGTCACATCCCCCGGTGGCACCACTGAAAAGGGACTGCAGCAACTTGAACTGGGGAATATAGAGCAAATGTTTGCCAATGCCATCAATGCGGCAATGAACCGTTCAAGAGAAATGGGAGATGAGCTGGGGGCCGGGACATGACTGGCCAATATTTTGCAAATGGTGCTGCATTTGTCATCCAGACACTGTTTGGACTGTATATTCTGGCCGTATTACTGCGTTTTCTGTTCCAGCTACTACGGGCACACTTCGCAAATCCGGTCTCACAATTTATTGTTACCCTGACCAATCCAGCTTTACGCCCTTTACGCAGGATCATCCCTGGCTACGCTGGTATAGACTTCTCTGCTCTGGTGCTAATGCTGGCCTTACAGGTTCTGGAACTGCTGCTAATATCATTTCTTTATGGCACCACCCCATCTGTAGCCGGGCTGTTGATACTCGCAACAGGAAAATTGCTCGAGATGACAGTTTATGTCTTTATGTTTGCTGTTTTCGCCCGCATCATCATCGCATGGGTCAACCCGCATTTGCATAACCCCATGACCTCGTTGCTCGGAAGCCTGACCGATTTCATGATGCGGCCCGCGAGACAATTAATACCACCCATCGGCATGCTGGATCTGTCACCTATGGTCGTTTTTCTTATACTTGGCCTTATACTGCGCTTGATTGTTCAACCCATACTTGATATTGGTGCACGTATGCTTCTGTAATTAAAACAATATTTATGCTAAATAAAGACTGGTACGAGTGGAAAAATGGAGACCTCCTGCTAAGATTACAGGTACAGACAAGAGCAAGCGAAAATAAATTTTGTGAAATCATAGCAGACAGGATCAAGCTTCGTATTACAGCCGCCGCCGTTAATGGCAAAGCGAACGACGCCATTAAAAAATTTTTCTCGAAAGAATTCCGGGTACCTAAATCATCCGTCGAGATATTGCGCGGATACAAAAGCACGAAAAAGCTAGTAAGCATACATAGCCCTGGCCAGTTACCAGAGTCACCGGGGCTGCTGCATATTGAAGAAAGACGTAAGCAGAATCCCTGGATAAAGATTGAATAGCACTACATCAATAAACGGACATTATGACAACAACTGCACTACAGAGGAAACTGGACAATTTTTCGAATTGGCGTCGTGACCTGCTGACAGAGATAGAAGCATACAAGAGCTGGCTGGACGAAGAGAGCCTGCTCGAAGGGGCAGAAGAACTTCGAATACTTGAATTAATCGATTCATTAAAATCTGACAAGATTATGCTCGCTCTGGTAGCAGAATTCTCTCGTGGAAAAACAGAGCTTATCAACAGTATTTTCTTTGCCGATTATAAAAAACGCCTGTTGCCGTCATCGGTTGGTCGCACAACCATGTGCCCGACAGAGATACTCTATGATGAGAATGAACCACCATATATTCAACTGCTGCCGATCGAGACCCGAAAATCCTCACTGACCATTGATGAGTATAAGGGAGCCCCTGTCAACTGGTCTCGTATTGATCTGGATATTGACTCACCCGAGCAGATGACCGAAGCACTACTACAGCTGGTACAGACCAAGGAGATCTCTGAACAGGAATCCAAAGAACTGGGCTTCCCGCCACATAGCCTGGATCTTATGGAAAATAATAGTCTGCAGGTACCTGTATGGCGCCATGCAATCATAAATTACCCGCATCCACTACTGAAAAGCGGCCTGGTTATTCTGGATACTCCAGGCCTGAACGCGCTGGGCACCGAACCGGAACTGACTCTGAATATGTTGCCCATGGCACATACCATCATGTTCATTCTGGCCGCAGATACCGGCGTCACGCGATCTGACATGGATATCTGGCGTAATCACATAACGGTGGCACTAAATCCACGTGAACAAAATATCATGGCCGTCCTGAACAAGATCGACACCATGTGGGATGATCTGCATGATGACGCATTCACGCAGGCTAATATTAGACGACAGATTGAAGAAACCTCGCGCATACTTGATATTGATGAGGACCTGGTAGTCCCTGTTTCCGCACAGAAAGGACTGATTGCAAAAGTAAAAAATGACCGTTTGTTGCTGAATCGTAGCGGCCTTCCAAAGCTTGAGGAAAAACTATCAGTCGATTTAATTGACAAAAAGCAGACACTGATCCAGAAGAAAGTACAGCGTGAACTCGGTGTCATGGTTAAATCAACCAAAGATATCTATCTCGGACGCTTAAACGGCCTGGTCAAGGAACGCCATGAAATCCTGAATTTGCGCGGTAAAAGCAAAACAGTACTGATAACATTGAGCAAGCAGCTACATGCTCAAAGTCGACGACTCACATTGGCGATGGATGATTACCACAAAACTGTACGAATCATGAACGACCAGGCAAAACGCTTACGTCAGCACTTAAGCAGTAAAAATATCGACTTTATGATTGGTGAGTCTCGCGTAACCATGCAGGAGACATGGAATACCTTCGGGCTCAAACGTGGGATGGCTGCTTTTTTTGATCAGGCAGAAGAACGGCTGTCAGAGGTCAATACCGGGGCTGTTAAGCTCAGTGATCTGGTCGATCGTATCTATAAAGAATTTAAAACGCGACATAAGCTGGATATGGCCGCCCCGCCTGAGTTTGACATCGATCCTTTCATAGAAGATTTTATGCAACTGAGGCAGGACGGTGAACAATTCCGTGACAGTATGATGCTAGTCGTTACAGAACAACATTTTGTTATAAAACGCTTTTTCATCACCATGGCAAGTCGCGCCAGGCGTATTCTCGATGAGACCAATTTCGCCCTCAGGGCCTGGTCTAAAGCCATTTTGCTGCCAATTTATGCCCAAATAGAAGAGCACAAGGATCAGATAGGTAGACGTCTATCCAATGTTAATAAACTGAAATCGCATCATAGTAATCTTGAACAGCGAGTTGCCATTATTGATAAAAATATTGCTGAATTACGAGACAAGACGATGACATTACAAAGAATCCTTGCTCGCATAGAAAGTACTGAATAATAGAGGTGCCCTATAATAATGGCATAAATATACTACCTGCCGCACCCTCATCTCGTTATAATCTTTACCGCCTGAATACCAATGTGTCACAAAACACTACACAAAAAAGATGTACAAGAGACCCTGTTAAACGATGCCTGAAAAAATACCTGCGGGCTCTATTGGTCTTGTAAAATCATCAACCTTTCATTTTGACCAGCCGTTGCTGCTTGCCTGCGGCGAGACACTTAATGCCTATGAGCTAGTCTATGAAACCTATGGTGAATTAAATTCTGCACGTGATAACGCCATCCTAGTTTGCCATGCTCTGAGTGGCACCCATCACCTGGCTGGTTATTATAGCGAAGATGACCCTAAGCCAGGCTGGTGGGAAAACCTTGTCGGTCCGGGTAAAGTCATTGACACGAATCGCTTCTTTGTCGTTGGTGTCAACAATCTGGGAGGCTGTCATGGTTCAACAGGACCCACTACCAGCAACCCCGATACCGGCAAGCCGTATGGCCCCGACTTTCCCATGGTCACGGTAGCCGACTGGGTTGAATCTCAAAACAGACTGACACAGAAACTCGGCATAGAACAATGGGCAGCCGTCATCGGAGGCAGCCTGGGCGGCATGCAGGTGCTGCAGTGGTCTATCGATTATCCTGATCGACTTCGCCATGCCATCGTAATTGCTGCCGCACCAAAACTAACTGCACAAAATATCGCCTTTAACGAAGTAGCACGCCAGGCGATACGTACCGACCCTGATTTTCATGATGGCCACTATTACGAACATGGCACCATCCCTGAAAAGGGCTTGCGAATTGCCCGTATGCTCGGCCATCTTACTTACATGTCAGATGAGGTCATGGCAGAAAAATTCGGCCGTGACCTGCGGCAGGATGCAATTAATTTCGATTATGGCATCGAATTTCAGGTTGAAAGCTATTTGCGTCACCAGGCAGACCGTTTTGTCGGGACTTTTGATGCCAACACCTACTTGCTAATGACTAAAGCGCTGGACTACTTTGACCCTGCAACTGAAGCTGGCAGCGGCCTGTCAGCAATACTGGCAAGGGCCTGTGCGGACTTTTTCGTGATTTCTTTTACCAGTGACTGGCGCTTTTCACCACAGCGCTCCCACGAAATCGTCAAGGCCCTGCATGATAATGACCTGAACGTATCCTACGCTGAAATAGAGTCCCATCATGGCCATGATGCATTCCTGCTGGCACTGCCGCAATATCTGTCTGTTCTTGGTGCCTACATGGATCGCATAGCCAGCGAGTGCACAAAATGAGCCTGTCACGCTCAGATTTTCGGATTATCTGTGACTGGATCACGCCTGACTCCCGTGTACTGGATCTTGGCTGTGGTAATGGCGAATTATTAAGCGAGTTATCAAACAACCGGGGAGTCTCTGGCTACGGCATTGAGATCGATGATAAAAATATCAGCCAGTGCATCAAGGCAGGCATCAATGTCATCCAGCGTGACCTGGATCTGGGCCTTTCTGATTTTGATGAAGAGTCCTTCGACTTTGTTATTCTGTCAATGACCCTGCAGGCGTCCAATTACCCGCATCGACTACTCGGTGAAATGTTGCGCGTCGGCACTGAAGGAATCGTCACCTTTCCAAACTTTGGCAATATCACCTCACGAATACAGCTGGGTTTTGGTGGCAGGATGCCAGTCAACAGAACCCTGCCCCTGGAATGGTACAATACACCCAATGTGCACCTCTGCACACTGAAGGATTTTGAGGAGCTGTGCGAAAAACTCGATATAGAAATCCTTGAGCGGCGTGCTGTCACCCATGACAATAAAACAGGACCGGGCCTGAATTTATTTCCAAATTTGTTCGGTGAGATCGCCCTCTACCGTTTTCGCAATAAAAACGCCTGAGCCAGTAGACTCTATGAGTAGTACCAGAAATCGTGAAGTCCTGTTTAACCGCAGGATGCTGACCTGTATCTTTACAGGCCTCAGCTCCGACTTGCCACACACTATTCCTCAGACTCCGGAATATTGGTTATTGGCTACGATCCCCATCTAAGCTGACTACACCGTCATGACACTAGCCACCTTGCACAACTGGAAAACGTCCTTTCAGGTTTATAAAAAGCCGAAAGTACTGGCCATGTTATTTCTTGGCTTTTCTGCAGGCCTGCCTATACTGCTGGTTTTCGGGACCTTGTCAGCCTGGCTGAACAGCGAAGGCATCGACAAGACCACTATCGGCTTTGTCAGTTGGGTCGCGCTGGCTTATGGCTTGAAATTTATCTGGTCGCCACTGGTTGATCGAATGCCATTACCACTATTAACCCGGCTGCTCGGGCAACGTCGCAGCTGGATGCTGCTGGCCCAGGCAGGTGTCATCACAGGGCTGGTTGCGCTTTCCATGTATGACCCTAAAACCAGCCTGCCGACCATTGTAGCTTTTGCCGTACTGACGGCTTTTTCATCAGCCACACAGGACATCACCATTGACGCCTGGCGCATCGAGGCAATTGATGATGAATATCAGGGTGCGATGGCAGGAACTTATCAGCTCGGCTATCGCATCGGAATGATACTCGCAGGCAGCATGGCATTTGTTATCGCTGATTTTTATTCCTGGTCCGTCGCCTATCTGTGCATGGCGCTGTTCATGCTTGTAGGCATCATCAGTACATTCATTATTTCTGAACCCGATCACACGCTCAGAGACCAGGAATGGGAAACTGAAGAACGCGTGATTGCATTGCTGGAGCGAAAGAAGCATCTGCCTGAGAAGATAAGAAAACTACAGGCATGGTTTGTCGGTGCCGTTATCTGCCCCTTTGCCGATTTCTTCGCACGCAACGGCTGGAATGCTTTATTGATTTTATCATTCATCGCTGTATTCAGAATGAGTGATATTACACTGGGCGTGATGGCTTTCCCGTTCTATCAGGACATGGGCTATAGCGGCACCGAGATAGGAATCGTCAGTGGACTGGTAGGTAAAATTGTCACCATATCAGGCGCCCTGCTTGGCGGCATACTGGTGGTTCATTATGGCGTCATGCGCATGTTGCTGGTTGGAGCTATTATTGTTATTGTTACTAATCTGTTATTCGCCTGGCTGGCAGGCCAGCAGCCGCTGGTAATCTGGCTGATTCTTGTTGTAGGTGCAGACAATCTCGCGGGAGGTCTGGCCGGAACGGTATTTATTGCTTATCTGTCCAGCCTGACTAACCGGGCTTATACTGCGACACAATACGCCCTGTTCAGCTCTATTATGCTGTTGCTGCCCAAGTTTATCGGTGGCTTTTCAGGTGTGGTTGTTGACGCCACCAGTTACCCCGTATTTTTTCTGTATGCTGCATCTCTGGGCATACCATCGGTAATACTTATTCTTATTCTGATGAAACAGGAAGATAGAAGAACAAAATGACTGCCAATAATGCAGGCCGGATTCAGTTTAGCGGATAAAATGATCAGACAAGCTCTGCAAGCCTTCATTTAGCTTAACTTTTCCCTGTGCCAGTCTACTTAACAGCTGACGCCATTTTCTTGCTGCTGGCAATCCAAGTGTCAAACCGTAAAGTGGCCTTAATAGTAAATGTAGGGATTGCCCTTCATCAAGCTGGAGCTTTATATAACGGATATATTTCTGCACTATCTCCTGCCGACTGCACTGAACAACATTACCGGTTAGCAACTGTTCAAGTTCAACTAGAATCCAGGGGTTCCTGATAACCTCACGACCTAGCATGACACCATCAACATGTTTAAGATGAGCCTTAACATCATCAACCTGGCGGATACCTCCGTTAATAATTATTTCCAGCGAGGGAAAATCTTTTTTTAGCTGATAAACCCGTTCATACTGTAGCGGTGGTATTTCTCGATTTTGTTTCGGAGACAAGCCCTTTAACCATGCTTTCCTAGCATGTACGATGAAGGTCTGACAACCTGCGTCCGCCACAGTTTCAATAAATTCCTGAAGAAACGGGTAACTGTCAGAATCATCAACACCGGTTCGAATCTTTACTGTAACGGGCAAGGCTGTACATCCTTGCATGGCATTGACACACGAAGCTACAGTTTCAGGCTCTTTCATCAAACAGGCACCAAAAGCACCTGACTGTACCCTTTCACTTGGGCAGCCGACATTGATGTTTACTTCATCAAAACCAGCTTGTTCAGCGAGTTTTGCCGCTTTAGCCATCTCCTTCGCTTCAGAACCACCCAATTGCACAACCAGAGGGTGTTCCTGCTGGTTAAATTTTAATAAATACCGGTAGTCACCATGCAGCAGGGCTCGTGCTGTAACCATTTCAGTAAACAATAAAATATTGGGTGAAATTAGACGATAAAGTAATCGGGCATGGCGATCTGTATAGCCCATCATCGGAGCAATAGAAATTTTATTAGAAGATAATGTTGTAGCCATTTGTTAATATTTCACCAATTAATATGTTTCAAAATTACACCATAATAGGATATACAACCTTATGAAACTTGTATCTGCTCTAATTATTAGCTCTGTGATATTTTCCCTGAGTTCATACACATTGGCTAATGCGAATGACCCGATAGCTGATTCTAAAAAACTCTGCCACCATCAGGCAGTAGAAAAATCAGGCTTTGACCCACAAAAAACAAAATCCGGTAATACCACAGCTAAAGGTGCAGGTGCAGGTGCAGCCGGTGGAACAGCAGTTCGAGCAATTCAGGGTAAAAGTCTACTCAAGGGTGCCGCCATAGGCGCCGCAGTCGGTGCAGCAGCCGGTGGAGCTAAAAAGAATAAGGATAAGAAGCAGGCCGTACTTGGTGAAGCAAACTATAAAACAGAGTATGACAACTGCCTGCGCAGCAGAGGGCTAGTGCCTGAAAACGTGCGATAATACAGCAACTCTTTTCTATACGATTTCATTGTAGGTGCGAATTCATTCGCACAAATCTTGTCCGAATTTGTCGGACTTACAATGTTCCTGCCACATCACCAGCACAATATTTTAATTCAATCCCAACAAATTTAGACAAAAAAATACCCGTCACAATGACGTGTATTTCTTTTTTAAAAGCCTGGCAGTGACCTACTTTCACATGGGGAGACCCCACACTATCATCGGCGCTAAGCATTTTCACTTCCGAGTTCGAGATGGGATCGGGTGGTTCCTGCTTGCTATTGCCACCAGGCAAACTGGTTGTAAAAACTGGGGTCGGAGTTTAATACTCTGACCCCATTTTTACGAATCTGGATAGTCTTGGCTTTGGGTATTATTAATACAATACATTATCGCATATCACACACAAACAACTTGGGTGTTATATGGTCAAGTCTCACGGGTAATTAGTACTAGTTAGCTTCACGTGTTACCACGCTTCCACACCTAGCCTATCAACGTTGTAGTCTTCAACGGCCCTT
>JAUWVE010000097.1 GCA_030617565.1 Gammaproteobacteria bacterium
AGGGAAAACCTTTCAAACTGGTTGCCACACTCAAAACCGGTGCCGACAAGTCCGGCGAGCCGAGAATCATTACTGTTGAGAACCTGACATGCAAAGCAAAATAATCCCTTTCCTTGCCAGTCTGCTATTATTATTCAGCACTCAGGCTACAGCTGAATTACCCAGGGGTATTATTACTGTTGATGGCCGTGATGCACCGGCCCTGATATTGAACGATATCAATGGCGAAACCTACGACATAGCAGACTCCCGCGGCAAATGGGTGTTCATGCATTTCTGGGCCTCCTGGTGCGGCCCCTGCCGCAAGGAAATGCCAACCATTCAGGACATCGCCTCCCAGTTCGAAGGCTCTGACCTTGCTATTGTACTGGTCAACACCTCTGAAGATGAAGATACAGTTTTCGATTTTCTCAGTACGGTTGCGCCTGATATGAACACGCTGCTGGACAGCAACGGCAAAGTCACTGAACGCTGGCAGCCGCGCGGACTGCCATCGACCTGGTTTGTAGACCCGCAAGGCAAACTGAGATATATCGCTCTTGGCGGCCGGCCATGGAATGAAGGTGAGTATCTGGGTTTTCTTAAAGGACTGATCAAATAGAGTTTTACGTTTTAGGTATTACGTATTACGTAAAATCAAAAAACTTAAAACTTAAAACCTAATACGTAAATCACATCGATCTGCCCTCCTGATATCCGCTTTTCTGCGTTATAATTGCCGGCTAGTATTTACTCTTTCAGGAACCTCTCTCGTGTACGATTTTATTCCCGGCCAACGCTGTATTAGTAATGCCGAGCTGGAGATGGGGCTGGGTACGGTCATGGCTGTGGACGAACGCACGGTCACAATCGTGTTTATGGCCACCGGCGATACGCGAACTTACTCGCGCCAGACAGCGCCGCTGTCTCGTGTGATGTTTACTATTGGTGATTCCATACGTCGGTATGACGGGACTGAAATAGTGGTCGCCGCCACACACGAAGAACAGGGACTGGTTGCCTATATCGGAACTGACGAGAAAGGCAACAATATCGAGTTTCCCGAGTCTGAGCTGGATAACTTTATTCAGCTCAATCGTCCGACTGAGCGTCTGTTTAATAACCAGGTTGATCCTGATAAATGGTTTGAACTGCGCTATCAGACCTTGCTGCAGCAGAATAGTCTTGCCCACTCTGACCTGTTTGGCCTGACCGGTTGTCGCACCAGCCTGATACCGCATCAATTATATATTGCACATGAAGTCGCCAACCGCTACGCCCCGCGTGTTCTGCTGGCCGATGAGGTCGGGCTGGGAAAAACCATCGAAGCCGGCCTGATTCTACATCATCAACTGCTGACCGGCCGCGCACAACGCGTATTAATCGTGGTGCCGGAGTCACTGGTACATCAATGGCTGGTAGAGATGCTGCGTCGCTTCAATCTGCACTTCCGCATTTTCGATGAAGAGCGCTGCTATGCGGCAACGGATGAGGAGCTGTCTGACAACCTGTTTCATGACGAGCAGCTGGCCCTGTGCAGCGTTGAATTCCTGATGCAGAACCCGGGCATACATCAGCAGGCAGTGACAGGTGAATGGGACCTGCTGGTTGTTGATGAAGCCCATCACCTGGCCTGGTCGCCGGATCATGCCAGTGATGAATACCGTATGGTTGAACAGCTTGCCCGAGAGACGCGTGGCGTGCTGCTGTTGACGGCAACGCCTGAGCAACTGGGCAAACAGAGTCATTTTGCCCGCCTGCGTCTGCTCGACCCGGATCGCTTTCCTGATTTTGAGCAATTTCTTGAAGAAGAAAAGCACTACAGGCCTCTCGCCCAAACTATTGAAGACCTGATCAATGACAAAGCATTAACTGAGACTGACCAGGAATTAATACACAGTACTTTCAACGAAGGCGATAACCAGGCCTTGCTTGCACAACTTGAAACCGCCGGCAAAGAAGACCAGGCCGGTGCCGAGGCCCGAACTGAACTGGTCGAACATCTGCTTGACCGCCATGGCACCGGCCGGGTGCTGTACCGGAATACCCGCTCAGCGATAAAGGGCTTCCCTAAAAGGGTCGTCCGACCTGTGCCACTGCCATTGCCGGAAATATATCGGAATAATATTGATGAAGATGTCGCAGTACTGCTCTCACCAGAACTGAGTCACATTAACAGCAGCGGGAAAGCGGACTGGACACAGCAGGACCCGCGCATAGACTGGCTGATAAAGACGCTGGAAAAACTGCAACCGGCCAAGGTACTGGTAATTGCCGCCAGCAGAGACACGGTACTTGATATCGCGCAACATCTGAAAATGCATTCCGGCATCCATGCTGCCGTATTCCACGAAGGACTTAGCATCGTCGAGCGCGACCGGGCGGCGGCCTACTTTGCTGATGAGGAAACCGGCAGCCAGGTACTGTTGTGCTCCGAAATCGGCAGTGAGGGAAGGAACTTCCAGTTCGCCCATCACCTGGTTCTGTTTGATCTGCCGCTGAACCCGGACCTGCTGGAGCAGCGTATTGGCCGGCTTGACCGTATCGGCCAGAGCAGCACCATTTATATCCATGTTCCTTACCTGCAGGACTCTGCACAATCTGTGTTGTTTCACTGGTATCATGAAAGCCTCAATGCCTTTGAGCAGACCTGTCCGGCCGGTCACGCTGTATATGTTCAGGTTGAAGATGCATTAAATATTGCCTTGCTCCAGCCTGCTGGCGATACCACGGCTTTATTAAGGAACACCAGGACTCTATACAAAGAACTGACGGCTAGCTTGCACGCTGGCCGTGACCGGCTGCTTGAATACAATTCCTGCCGCCAAAATCTGGCAGAAGATATAAAGCTACGTGCCGAACAGGCCGACCAGAATGACCCGCTGGCGGATTATATGAGCCAGGTCTTCGACAGTCTGAGCATCGATTCAGAAATTCATAGCGAAAACTGCCTGATCATTCGCCCCACAGATGAGATGGTCAACCAGCTGCCCGGCCTGCCGGATGACGGCATGACCATTACATTTAACAGGCAGACTGCCCTGAGTTTTGAGGATGCACAATATCTGACATGGGAGCATCCTTTAGTCCGTACTGCGATGGAGATGATCACCAGCAGCGAAATGGGCAACACCGCCATGACGGCTATAAGTAAAACGCACATCAAATCCGGCAGTATATTGCTGGAGTGCGTCTACAGCCTGGAAGTGCCGCCAATTAGTGTGTTACAGAGTGATCGCTACCTGCCGCCGACAAGCATCCGTGTGCTGATCGACGAACAGGGCAACGATCACCAGCAGGACCTGACACATCCGTTCATCGAAGAACACAGGGTACATGTACCTGAAAAAATGGCTAATAAAATCATTCGCGCCAAAGAGAAGGCGCTGCGCCATCTATTCTTATTGTGTGAAGAGTTTGCAGAACGGCAGACACCGGATATTCTCAGCCAGGCTCATAAACAATCTGGCGAGACCCTGATGCGGGAGATAAACCGTCTTAAAGCATTAAAACAGATCAACCCGAATATTCGCGATGAAGAAGTTGAATACTTTGAACAGCAACTGGCGGCCTTAAATGAGGTGCTGGATGCAGCGAGTTTAAGGCTGGATTCGTTGCGGGTGGTTATTGCGATATAAATAACGTTTTACGTATTACGGACGAACGACTTACGACTTACGACTTACGACTTACGACCATAAGACATGCTGGTATTCTCTAACTTATTACTTCGACGCGGTAAAAAAACACTGCTTGAAGACGCGAACTTTTCCATCCCTCCGGGGCAGAAAGTGGGTATTACCGGCTCCAATGGTGTCGGTAAATCGAGTGTGTTTTCCTTGATTCTGGGTGAACTTGAGGCTGATACCGGGTCATTCAGCATGCCGCCTGACTGGGTCATTGCCCATGTAGCACAGCATACTCCCGGCGGCAGCACCGCTGCGCTGGATTATGTGCTGCAGGGTGATATAGAATTTGTCGCGCTGCAGCAGAAGATTGTCCATGCCACGGAAAATGAAGACGGTATGGCGCTGGCGGAACTGCATTCGCAGATGGACATTATCGATGGTTATACCGCGGAAAGCCGGGCCGCCACTCTGATGCATGGACTGGGTTTCAAAGCAGAAGAAATCAGGCGGCCGCTGGAATCCTTTTCGGGTGGCTGGCGCATGCGGCTTAATCTTGCCCAGGCGCTGATGTGCCGCTCTGATCTGCTGCTGCTGGATGAACCGACCAATCATCTCGACCTGGATGCGGTGATCTGGCTGCAGACCTGGCTTAGCCGCTATACAGGCACGCTGCTGCTGATCTCGCATGATCGTGAGTTTCTTGATTCATTCATTACCCTGATCGCCAATATCGAACACCAGCGCATCACGCTGTATACCGGTCATTACTCGGCGTTTGAGAAGACGCGCGCCGAGCAGCTGGCGCAGCAACAGGCTGCACATGTTAAACAGCAGAAAGAGATTGCCCATATTGAAAGTTTCGTGCGCCGCTTCGGTGCCAAAGCGACTAAAGCGAAGCAGGCACAAAGCCGGGTCAAAGCGCTGCAGCGCATGCAGCTTATCGCCGCCGCCCATGTTGATTCACCGTTTCATTTCAGTTTCCGTGAGCCGGAAAAGCTGCCCGAGCGCCTGTTCGACAGCCGCGAGGTAGAACTGGGCTACAATGACACAGTGCTGCTAAAAAATGTCGGCGTACATCTACATGCCGGTGATCGCATTGGTCTGATCGGCCCGAATGGCGCCGGAAAATCCACCTTGATAAAATTCCTGGCAGGCGAGCTGAAATCGCTGTCTGGCGAAAGCTGGCAGGCACAATACCTGAAGATCGGTTATTTCGCCCAGCACCAGCTGGAACAACTGGATGCCGGACAATCTGCTTTGCAGCATCTGCGACTGCTGGACAAAAAATCGCGGGAATCAGAGCTGCGTGCTTATCTTGGCGGTTTCGGCTTTATCGGTGATCGTGTAGAGGAACCCGTCGCCCCCTTCTCCGGCGGTGAAAAGGCGCGACTGGTACTGGCATTGCTGATTTTTCAGAAACCCAACCTGCTGTTGCTTGATGAACCGACCAACCACCTGGACCTGGAAATGCGTCACGCCCTGTCTATGGCCTTACAGGAATTTAGCGGTGCCATGGTCATCGTCTCTCATGACCGCCATTTATTAAAATCTGTAACCGAACAGCTGATACTCGTTGACCACGGCAAAGTCGAAGCCTTTGACGGTGATCTCGATGACTATGCCAATCGCCTGCAAGCCCCGTTGGAAAAAACCAGAGACCGGCCTGTTGTTGAAAACAGCCTGAGCAAAAAAGAAGCTCGCCGTCTTGAAGCCGATAAAAGGAAGACCCTGCAGCCACTTAAAAAAAGTGTTGATCGACTGGAAAGAAAGATTGAAGAGCTGAATAAGCAATTAGAAACTATCGAGCAGCAGCTTGCCGACCCCGAGCTTTATAGTGAAGAAAACGCAGAACAAATGACCTCTCTTATGCAGGACAAGGCCTATCTGGCGAAGGATATTTCAGAACTTGAAGAACAATGGATGGAAGCAGCTGAAGAGTATGAAGAAGCAGGCAAGGCTTGAGGGCACCTCTATTAATTCATGAATATTTATCTTGCATCCCAAATCGTCCATCTCAGTGTTAAGAATCTTCGCAATAGCTAGCTATTACGTGCGATCCTTGCCTTGATATGAACAATTTTAAATACAATATAATATATCAAGGATTAATAGAGGTGCCCTTAATGTAAAATGTGAAAAAAGAGAAACCCGAGTTCCCATTTTGCCCCAGCTGGTGTATTTATACT
>JAUWVE010000163.1 GCA_030617565.1 Gammaproteobacteria bacterium
AGATAAAAGATGAAGGAGAAATCTTTACAATCCTTATAGTCCTTAGTCCTTAGCCCTCCCTTCGTCAGATAACCTTCGAAAAACGCTTTTCCTGATTGTCTTTCAGGTGTGCATCAAAGGTCATGCATATGTTTCGTATGAGCAATCTTCCAGCAGGCAGAATGGTGATGCTGTTATCATTAATTTGCAGCAGTTCGTCTTCCTGCATGACTTCGAGTCTAGACAACTCATTTTTAAAATAGTCCGCAAAATTAATATTGTACTTTATCCCGAACTTCTCCATGTCCAGCCTGAAGTTGCAGATAAGCTGACTTATAAGGTCGCGGCGTAATAGATCATCGTCTGTCAGTATGAGTCCCCGCATCAGTGGTAATTTATCTTCATCAATCATCTGATAATAACCATCTTCATCACGCACATTCTGGCTGTAGATATTATTAACCTGTGAGATAGCGGTGACTCCCATTGCCACCATGTCGCAATCTGCATGTGTGGAGTAGCCCTGGAAGTTTCTGTACAACTGTCCCTTGTTCTGGGCAATGACCAGTTCATCGTCCGGTTTGGCAAAGTGGTCCATACCGACGTAGACATAACCCTTATCGGTCAGGTACTGGATGACAGCCTGCAGTATCTCCAGCTTTTCAGCTGCGGAGGGTAAATCATCCTCATTGATGCGTCGCTGTGGCATAAACAGGGTGGGCAGGTGGGCATAATTGAACACGGACAACCTGTCAGGATCAACCTGCATGATTTTGTCCAGTGTAGCAAGAAAGCTTTCAACAGTTTGAAAGGGCAGGCCATAAATCAGGTCTACGCTGACAGATTTAAATTTGGCTTCGCGGGCGGCATTAATTGCTGCGAAAGTAATTTCTTCGCTTTGTATGCGATTGACAGCCTTCTGAACTTTGGCATCAAAGTCCTGTACACCGAGGCTGAGACGATTAAAGCCGATGTCACGCAGGAAATGCACACCGTCAGCAGTGATTTCTCTGGGGTCTATCTCTATTGAATACTCACCTTTATCATCATCCATCAAAGAGAAATGCTGGCCCGTTTTTTCCATTAGGGTACGCATCTGATCGTGGCTTAGAAAGGTTGGCGTGCCACCGCCCCAATGCAATTGATCAACAGGCCGGGATCTGTCGTACAGCGCCCCCTGCATTTCTATTTCACGGTATAGATGATCCAGATAGGGTGTGGCCCGGTCACGTCGTTTGGTCACAATCTTATTGCAGGCACAGTAGAAGCAAACGGTGTCACAAAAGGGGATGTGGAAATAGAGAGACAGTGGCTTCGGGTTGGCCTCTTTGTTACTTCGATCCGCTGCAGCCCGATAATCTGCGGCTGAGAAACTGTCATTAAAAAGGTTGGCCGTGGGGTAGGAGGTATAACGAGGCCCTGCCTTATCGTAGCGTTTGATTAAGTCTGGCTTGAATTCGATCTTCTGTTCCATTATTACTACCCCGAATGTTGTCTCGCCGATATTCAGGGTAGTTACTCCCTGTCAGGTATTTGTCCCAGAATGTCATTTTCTGGTTGATGATAAGATAAATAAGAAGGATTATACCACTCGTATTTATTTTGGAATAACAGGTAAACTTGCCACCAGGGCAACTATCGAGGAAAGCAAATGCGGTTTATTTTTGTAAGAGGAATTATTTTTACCATTTTAGCCCTGTCGCTGACCAGGGCCCTTGCTGTTGAGACTGAAGTGACTGTCCTGACGTTCAGTGAGCAGGATTCACAAAATGAGCCGGCCTATATCTCACGGGTATTGCTCAGCAGGGACTTCTTACGTCTGGATGATGGGGAAGACCATGGGGATTTTGCATTATTTGACAGAAAGACCGGGTCTATATACAGCGTTAGTCATGAGGATCAGCGCACCCTGGTGATTCCTTTGCAGCCCGTATTAGTGGTTCCACCAAGACCCTTAAGGCATGATATTGAAGAGCTTGATGCGGGTGGTGTCCCTGACGTGGATGGTAAGAAGGTATCGAGGTACTATATGTTTACAAATGGTACCCGTTGCATGGAGGTATATGCAGTACCCGGTTTTCATGATGATGCAACCGACGCACTTGCTGCTTTTGCAAGAACACTGGCGGGTCAGCATGCGAAATCGGTCGCTGCCATGCCGGATCAGGCTGGTACTGATTGCGATCTGGCTAATAATGTTTTCGAACCAGACCGCTATTTGAGCAAAGGTTTTCCAGTCAGGCAGAAGGATTATACGGGACGAACCCGTTCGCTGATCAATATCAAAGAAAAAGTCATTATTGATTCAAGTGTGTTTGAGCTGCCGGAAGGCTACGAAAGGTTCATGCCTGGCGTTTTTTCAAAGTAGTCGGGCTGCTTTCCTTCGTGATTTTGATGCTAGCAAGCATGGTGTCATCGGGATAACTGAACAGACTGAATTTAGTTTGATCATGCTCAAGGTAATTACCTTTTTTATACCAGTCACCAAGAACAATTCGATGTGCTGTTTTACCTGCTAGCTGGAACTCATGTATCGCTGTGCGATGGGTATGCCCATGGATCAGTAGTCTGACATTATGTTCCTGCATTGCTGCCTCTACCGCAGCCTGGTTAACATCCATTATCGACTCTGACTTTTCTGTATTGCCTTTTTGACTATTCATGCGCAGTTGGCGGGCAAATTCCTCACGTTCATGAATGGTTTTGGACAATATGTTGTTTTGCCATTCTTCGCTGCGAGTCGCTGCACGGAACTGTTGATGTGCCACATCATCTGTACACAGGCTGTCACCATGCATTAAAAGGACATCCTGGTCATTCAGCCTGAATACCGTTGGATCCGGCAGCAGCGAGCTGCTAACAGATGAAGCGAAGCCCGTGCCAACCAGGAAATCACGGTTGCCGTGCATGAAATAAAGCTTTGTATTGTGGCCGTCGAGAACTGCCAGGCTTTCTGAAATGGCCTGATAACCAGAGTGTTCACAGGCGTCATCTCCCAACCAGTATTCAAACAGGTCCCCGAGGATAAAAAGCTGATCCGCATTGACTGCCTTGTTACGAATAAAATCATCAAATAGCTGAATGCCTTCGGGGCGAGCAGGATCAAGATGAAGATCTGATATAAATAGACTGGTAGTCATAAATTAATCAGAGCTTCCCTGGTCATCCGTTTCTTCGACCTTGAGAATGACTACATCCTCTACAGGCACATCTCCATGACCGCCGGAATTGCCGGTAGCGACTGCGGCAATCTTGTCTACTACATCCATGCCATCTGTGACCTTGCCAAATACGCAATAGCCCCAGCCCTGAGGGTTTTTGCCGCTGTGATTAAGAAATGCATTATCTTTCAGGTTGATGAAAAACTGGGCTGACGCAGAATGTGGATCGTTGGTACGTGCCATGGCGAGTGTGCCACGGTT
>JAUWVE010000240.1 GCA_030617565.1 Gammaproteobacteria bacterium
TTGCTAATTTCTGGTTTAGCTCTTTGCTGTTGTAGTCTGCTGTCATGGCGACGACTATCATGGCGCCTTTGCGTGCGTCAGGGACATCTACAACACAGCATTCCTGATCTTCGGTCAGGTGTTTGACCAGCTCGGATTCAATCCTGACCAGAGAAACCATTTCACCGCCTATCTTTGCAAAACGCTTTAGTCTGCCTTTGTGCCAGAGAAAGCCATCCTCATCGAACATGCCCATGTCACCGGTTTCATACCAGCCATTCTTTATTTTTAAAGCGGTTTCTTCCAGGTCATTAAGATAGCCTTTCATTACCAGGTCTCCCTTGACCAGAATATTGCCTTCTTCTCCGGCAGGAAGATCTTTTCCTGTATCGATGTCAGTGATGCGAACCTGGATGTCAGGCAATACGCGACCGATACTGCCGGGTTTATTGGTACCGGGTAGATTGGCTGAGATAACCGGACTGGTTTCGGTCGCTCCATAGGCCTCTATTATTTCTATGTCGTGTTTTTCTTTGTATGCATCGCGCAAAGTTGCTGGCAGCTTGTCTGCACTGGCTATAACAACACGAATCGAATCGAAATCTCCTTTTTTAGCCTGCTTTAGAAACCCCATTAGAAAGAAGGGGGTGCCGAATACCAGCGTGGCTTTTTCTTCATGAATAATGCGTACCACCGTCTTGAAATCGAGAGGGTTGGCATAGACCACCAGTCTCATACCAAGACTCAGAGGCAACCAGAGATTCGCCATATGGCCGAAAACATGGAAATAGGGCAGGATAGCGAGCATGCGGTCTTCATGCATGAATTCAAATGCCTGGTGAGCAGTTTTTACGTTGGATGAAATATTCTTGTGCGTGAGTTCTACCGCCTTGGGCGCTTTCTCGCTGCCGCTGGTAAACAGGATGACAGCAGTTTCTTCCAGATTGCCCCTGTGTACCAGGTTTTGCAGAAGAAAACCGGGCAGTTTTGATTTTACGGCGGCCAGAAGTTTTTCATATGTTGAAACCGAACCGACCAGGTCTTCAATGAAAACCATGCCGGGCACCAGTCGGCAACCCAGTTTTTCGAGCAGGGCACGGGAGGTGATAATGGTATGAAAATTACATTTCTGCTGGGCGAATTCCGAGTTTTCAGCCGCACCTGTGGAATAATTGATCATCACAGGGACTTTGCCGGCAAACAGAGTGGCGATAATGGCCAGTATGCTGCCACTGGAATTGGGAATCATAATTCCGAGATAGCCGTCCTGGTATTTATGGAAGCGCCTGGCGAGTAACAGTGCACCGATCAGTGCCCTGCCATAGGTGATATTTTTACGCAGATTGCGATCAACAATGGCGATTTCGCTGGAATATCTTTTCGCCGTCGAAATGAACATCTGATGCAGTGGCACCATGATACTGTCCCCTTTTTCTGTATTAGGGCTGATTGTTGCTAACCTTGCTGCAGAGGTCAAATGATCTCGGCAGCAACTAGACGTGAATTAATGTGATAGAGTACCTCGCTGCGTAAATCTGGGGCGAAAATGAATATAAATATATATGAAAAAGGGCGGTGTATGCATCAAATTTCGACAATATTCATTACTGGCTTAGTTGTTGGGTTACTGACTATTAATGTCTCGATTGCAGATGAAGTAGTCTATCTGAGGTCAACAGAGCCCTGCCTGGTAACAGTCTACCCGGCCCCTGATGCTGCACCCCTGTCGGAAAAGCTGAGCTGTGGTGAAAAGGCCAGTTTGCTTGAGCGACAGGGTGGCTTTGTCAGGGTTCAGATCAGCGAGAACAGTATTGTCTGGGTTGCAGATGGAAATATTACAGCCGAAGCACCTGCAGAACAGGAAGTTTTACGCTTAATGGAACATCAGAAGAAGATCGAAGCGGAGCTTGCCAGCCTGAATGATCAGGTTAATCGTCTTAGTGAGACTAGCTCAAAATTGATTGAAGCCTTGATATCGGCGGAGGCGGAGAAG
>JAUWVE010000149.1 GCA_030617565.1 Gammaproteobacteria bacterium
CTCAGCAAGCTCTTTTTCCTCTTCATCAGCAACACCGCGCATAACTGCAGCGCCATAGCCTGCAGACTTTATCGCATCGAGCACATCTTCTATGGTCGCTTTACCGGTATATGTTGCCGTATGTTCTGCAAAATTCACCACTGCTTTGTCGATACCGGGCACCGCAGACATGGCATCCTCGACTGCACTGACGCAACCTGCACATGACATGCCGGTGACAGACAAACGAGTGTGTTGTTCAGTCATTAACCCGCTTTTTCTGCAGGATAACCGGCATCTGTCAGGCGCTTAAGAGCCTCAGGCAGGTCAAAGTCACCGGCCAATACGGCATTGGCCTGCTGTAGATTTATTTCTACACTTTCAAGCCCTGGCAAGCCCTCCAACGCTTTCTGAGCATTGTCCACACAGCCATTGCACTTCATATTGCTGATATTTATTTCAGTCATGACAAACTCCTGTTATCGCCAAAAATAAAAAAGGCGCCGACCAGCGGCGCCTCTGCAGTACAACATATAAGCTATGCTTTAGAAAGCCTGGCCGGGTTTTGCTCCCAATGCTTTCAATATTGTAGCCATTGGGCAGAATCGGGTAAACGCTGACTGAAACAGGTTGGCGCCGACAAATACCGTCAACCACATCCAGTTTGGGTTGTGATACTGGGTCAATACAACACTAATAAGAATTACTGCGCCACCAAAGGCAAAAATCATCCTATCGATACTCATTTTATTACTCCTCATAGCAATCTAAACCAGTCTTTAACACTGGTTCGGGATAAATGATCACATTCACTGTCGAACGCGAACAATTCAATTAAAATATCAGAACCCGGATTATTGCAGATTAGAAATTATTGGTATGTGACAAGGTCACACAAGGGTATGCAGCGCTAGACAGGCGTGGACAAATGGTCCTTCAGGGCAGATAAATCAGAGATACTTATTACTCCCCGCCCCAGCTTTAACCAGCCGCGGCGCTCAAATTCTTTCAGCTGGCGGCTTACCACTTCCCGCGCAGTACCGAGTTCAGCCGCCATTGCCTGGTGGGTGCCAGCCACATTGCCCTCATCATCTACTATATCAAGCAGATACTGCCCCAGCCGTATATCCATACGACCAAAAGCAACATCCTCAACCAGCATGATCAAATCTGCGATACGTCGTCCATAACTGGAGAAAACGAAGTTGCGGAAACCAGCAGACCCTGCGACCCCTTCATCAAAACGGGCGACCGGAATGCTGATGGCCCGTATATCCGTTTCAGTTATGCCTTCTGCAGGATAGCGTTGGTGGCTAAGCAGGCAGGAGGTTGTCAGTATGCAGGCCTCACCCGCATTAACTCTATAAAGCACGATTTCCCGACCATTTTCCGCCATTTTCTGAACCCTGATAGAGCCTTCCATGACGAACATATAATTCTGGCATCCGTCGCCATCGCGAAATACTGTGGTACCCGCAGGAATCTCGACCGGACGTGCTGAATCCAGTACTTTTTGCCAAACCGGATCATCCAGGCCATCTAATTCCGGAAAATGTGCCAACCACTCGTCTATAACGGCACGATCAAGCCTGGGAGGCGCAGGAACTACAAAATCATCGTTATTGTTTTGCATCGTACGATTCTCTTCGTCGGGCAATGGCTAATGCCCTGCTTTGGCTGCCCTTCAGCTGCAAAGTGCCTGTAATCTGTCTATGTCTTTAAGTTTAATCAATCGATTTTCAACATCTATGACACCATCTTCGTGCAGGCTACTCATACGGCGGCTGACGGTCTCCAGTGACAGTCCAAGATAGTTGCCGATTTCTTCTCGTGTCATCGATAATCTGAACGTCCTTTTCTCTTTGCTTCTCAGCGAAAGGCGCCGGTACAGACTGAATAAAAAACACGCTACCCGCTGTTCGGCACGCATGCTGCCGATGGCCATTAGCATTTCTTCATCATTGCGTATTTCCAGACTCATCAGGCGAGTGATCTCCTGTTGTATGCTGGGAATTTGCAGGCTGATATTTTCAATATTTTTGTAGGGTAATTCGCATACCACCGTTTTTTCCAGTGCTACCGCATTACAATTGTGCCTGTTGTTGCCAATAGCATCGAGACCGATCAACTCCCCGGGAAAATGGAAACCGGTAATCTGCTCCCGTCCGCCGCGCGTGCTGCCATAGGTTTTGATAGCGCCTGATTTAAGAGCATAAAGTGACTGGAATTTATCACCGGAACGAAAAAGATAATCACTCTTTTTCAGCTGTGGCCGGTCAGCAACCAGATCATCGATTATATTGATTTCCTCCTTATCGACCGAAACGGGTAAACACATGCGTCTTACGGAACAGTATGCACAGGATGAAAAGTCCTTTATCGGTATTACACGGTGTTCTATTTTTTTATTTAAGGCCATAGTTCTTCTTCTTTAGGGTTGCCTGAGATACACCATCATCTACCAGGAAACAGTTTTATATCGCTCTATTTTCATAGTGCCTGACCAGTAATCAGCAGGCAAGCCAGCTTTCATTTTCAGGTGAGACAAAAATGATGCAGGTTCAGGGCAATTTTCCCACACCGAGGGCAGAAATGTCCCCCGATTCCCGCCTTCTGTTAATATCATACCATCCACACCAGGCTGTAGTTGAGAAAGCAAATCCTGCTCTGAGGTGAATACCATCGGCTCCGGTGCTGTCAGTACCGAGATGGAGATCTCGATTTCATCCATCTCATCCTCTGTTAATGTATTAAATCGAGGATCACGGAATGCGGCGGCAAAGGCATTTTCAGCAACATCTTCAGGCAGGGGTCTGTAGGCAGAGAGACTACCGATACATCCTCGCAGCTGGCCGTTCTTCTTCAGCGTTACAAACGCAGCGCCCTGGTAATCAGGCAGCATTTCCCCGCCACCCTTTTCATCGATGTAGTCATCCACAGAAAGTGGCTGCCCGGTTTCCAGTCCGTGTCGGATTGATTCCAGGGACAGTTTTTTCAGGCCGTCTTTTTGCTCATGTGACAACAGCTGCGGCTGGACGACCTTTTCCTGAAACAGCCACGCACCGTAACCAACCACACTGCTTTTGTCCCCGGCAGTATCGCCGGAATTACATAAACCGACCCGCTCAGGCCACAGCTGCCTCGTTCGTGCAGCCAGTAGCAGTCCGGAAACTGGCATAAACCCGCATGCCAGCTGTCCATTCAATTCCTGTGGCTGCAGACTTTCGATAGCAGATGCTGTCTGGCTGTCCATCGTTTGTGCCGTCGTATAATCATGGAAATGACTCAGATCAGAACTTATGACTATCAACGTGCTTTCATCACCCCATAGATAATCAATTACTTTTTCGACCTGATCTGGGCTTGCATCCCCCACTACCAATGGAATCAGGTGAAAATTTTCCAGCACTTCCTGTAGAAATGGCAACTGAACTTCCAGGCTATGTTCGTCACGATGCGACTCTGGTAAACGCTGGACAAACGAAAATTTTTCCAGCATTCCGTCAATAGCATTCTGATCGATCGGGATAGTACCAAGGGGCGTCCTGAATTCGTCGGCCGCAGGTGCCGCAATCCCGTGAAAGTAGACCCTGTGTGCTGGCCCTAACAATACGACAGTTTTGATTTTCTCGCGCTCTGCCAGTAATGATGCATAGGCCTGCGCGGCCAGCTCACCTGAATAGATATAGCCTGCATGCGGGACAATGATGGCCTTAATCATAGCCGATGACGCAGCCCTGGCTTGCGCCTTCT
>JAUWVE010000117.1 GCA_030617565.1 Gammaproteobacteria bacterium
TATGTATGGATAGACCAGACTAAACACCCAGAACCTTCAATCCAGCAGTCAGTTAAAGTTCTTGACAAGAAGACCCGCAAGATTGTTAAGACTATCCAGTTGACCACGAAGAAAGGCTACGCAGCCGTTCACTTCGAGTTCAACAAAGACGGCACTGAAGTTTGGGCCTCTGTATGGAATCGTTCAGACAGTCTGGAACCGAATGGTGAGATCATCATCTTTGATGCCAAGACACTGGAAGAAAAAGCACGTGTTAAAGGTCTTTACGCTCCAACAGGTAAATTCAACGTGTATAACCGTGTTAACCACGTAACTTGATTAGTATATAAGTTGCGATGTAAATGAATCAGGGTGGGCACACATGAAAGTGCGCCCGCCCTTTTTTTCCATCATCAGGTATTACTCAAGGGGCTTCTCCACAGGACCCTTGCGCAATCCACTGATAAAACTTCAAGGTGAATAATCATGGCTAATTCATCCCGAAAATTCGGCTTGATGTCACGTAAGGTCCTGCTGGGCACGACGCTTGGCGCCGCATTATTTTTTATGATTGTCGGCGTTGTTTTCTGGGGCGGTTTCAACACAGCAATGGAAGCAACCAATTCACTTGATTTCTGTATTTCCTGTCACGAAATGGAAGAAAATGTGTTTCAGGAATACAAAAAAACTATTCACTACACCAACCGCAGTGGTGTGCGTGCCACCTGTTCAGATTGCCACGTGCCAGACCCCTGGGTGCACAAAGTAGTGCGTAAAGTACAGGCGAGTAACGAGGTGTTTCACAAGGTGCTCGGTACCATTGATACACCTGAGAAGTTCGATAAGAAGCGCCTTCAGCTGGCACAGAATGTCTGGCGTGCCATGAAGGAAACAGATTCACGTGAATGTCGTAACTGCCATGACTTCAGTTCGATGAACCCGGAAGATCAGAAAAAACGTTCACGCAAACAGCACATTAACGGCATGCAGGCCGGCAATACCTGTATCGATTGCCACAAGGGGATTGCGCACAATAAAGTACATGACCAGCTGACCGATGAAGAATTAACTGCACTGGAAATACCGGATCCGGAGAATATACGCCCGATTCCGCCACAGTGGCAGGCGTATATTGATGGTAAGAGCGCTGGCAAAGGTGCAGACAAGAAAGCAGACAAGAAAGTAGACAAGACTGCTACAGTCGAACCGGTTGCGGAAACCGTAACAGAAACAACGTCTGCGGAAGCAACTGAAGCCCCTGCAGCGGCAAGTGAAGCAGCGGCACCGGTTGCTGCGGCAGCAGCTGCGGCCGCGTCAGGGCAAAACCCGGCGGCGAATATCGACTGGTCGAGCATCGAGCCTAAGGAGGTTACCTTGTTTTATCCTGGGCAGGCTTCTATGGAATGGGCCCTGAAAGGCAGTGATCACGGTGGCAAACGTGCCTTTGTAACAGGTGATCGTTGCTTTGATTGCCACGAAGATGAGGAAGTTGATATCGGTGACCTGATTGTATCCGGTGACAAGGCTGAATCTACGCCGATTCCCGGCAAGCGAGGTAGCATACTGGTCAAAACACAGGCAGCACACGATGCCGACAACCTGTATATGCGATTCCAGTGGGAAGAGGCTGAGCAGCACGTGCCGATTTCGTTTGTCGAAGGCGGAAAGATGGATCCTGACAACCAGATTAAGCTGGCCATCATGCTTGCTACAGACAGTGAAGATGACCCCAAAGTGGAATACGCAGAGGGCGCCGGCTGCTGGCAAACCTGCCATCATGATGCTAACTACATGCCACACCAGCCAGATGATTCTGTACGTACATCAAGTCCTTTGGCTCAGCGTCTTGATCTTAGCAATGGCTTCACCAAGTACCTGAAAGAAAGTCGCACCGAGATCGAAATTGAAGGCAAAGATGGTAAAAAACGCGGTGGCTGGGACAAGCTGAAGGATGAAGCCGAGCTGCAGGCCTTACTGGAGAACGGTAGCTTCATGGATCTGCTGCGTTACAAATCCGGCAGTGGTGAATCCGAGGACGGTTATATCCTTGCTGAACGTGTAATGACCGGCGGCCAGGGCGTCCAGTTCACCGGTGAGCTCAAAGATGGAACCTGGACAGTGTTGATGACCCGCAAGCTGACCTCTGATCAGCCGGGTGATATCAGTATGGCCACCGACCAGTGGTACAACATAGGTTTCGCGATTCATGATGATTTCAGCAGCAGCCGTTTCCATCATATCTCACTGGGCCTCAAGCTTGGTTTCGATGATGAAGATGCGGAAATCAACGCGATAAGAAAATAAAGCAAACTGATTTGTAACTGGGCCGTGGGGGCACATCTGCCCCCGTGGCCTTTTTTGTGGGCGGCGCCTCGGTTATGATTGGCTAAATCACCATCAAATGAAGAGGACAAGTTGATGAAGTGGCAATCCCTGGTACTGGTTTTTATACTGACAGCGTTTATACCTGGCGTATTCGCAGATGATGCTAAGCCATTGGTGACCATCAAGGACTTCAAGTTTGTGCCGCAGGAAATTACCATCAAACGTGGCCAGACACTGCGTTGGGAAAACCGTGAAAAACGCCAGTATCATAGCGTCTGGTTCGAAGCACTGGGGGAAGAGGAACCGGATGACTACCTATTTCCCGATGATGCCTATGAACGTGAATTCAAACAAACTGGTTCATTCCCTTACCGCTGTGGCCCACATCCTGAGATGACCGGCACGGTTGTTGTAATAGAGTAACCCACACTGCTGATAGAAGAGAGCATTCATGCCAGCCAAACCTGCTTTATTAAAAATCGCTGTATCCGGTTTATTCCTCTGCATCATTTATCCCTCATTCGCAGCAGCCTCTGCAAACCCGACCGTTATGCAGGCAGATGTAGTAAAACTATATAAAGATAACTGTGCTGAATGTCATAATGAACATCGGCTGGGCGGCATGGGGCCTGCATTGTTGCCGGAAAACCTGAAGCGCCTGCGCAAAAAAGCCGCCATTGATGTAATCAGTAATGGCCGTGTGGCGACACAAATGCCCGCTTTCAAAGAAAAACTGAGTGACAAAGAAATTCAGTCACTGGTTGATTATGTTTATACACCATTAAAAGAAACCCCGGTATGGGGCATGGAAGAAATCAGGGCCAGTCATATCATCCATAACAGGGAAAGTGATTTGTCTGATGAACCCGTATTTGAAGTAGAAGATTTGCTCAACCTGTTCCTGGTGGTGGAACTGGGCGATCACCATGTGACTTTACTTGATGGTGACAAGTTTGAACCGATACACCGTTTTAAATCACGTTTTGCCTTACACGGCGGCCCCAAGTATTCTCCGGATGGCCGCTTTGTTTATTTCGCCTCGCGTGACGGCTGGATCAGCAAGTATGATATCTATAATCTGAAGCTGGTCGCAGAAGTTCGCGCCGGCATCAATACCCGCAACCAGGCGGTCTCAGCTGATGGCCGTTACGTTATGATCGCCAACTACCTGCCACACACGCTGGTATTGCTCGATGCCAAAGACCTGAGCCCTATCAAGCTTTACGATGTCAAAGATGCTGACGGTAAATCATCCCGCGTCAGTGCGGTTTACACAGCCCCGCCACGTAATAGTTTTATCGCCGCACTGAAAGATATCCCTGAGCTGTGGGAAATTTCCTACGAAGATGATCCGCCTATGGGCTTTGGAATGTGGATGCATGATTATCGCGCTGACTCTGGTGAAAACACAAAACCTGAGCCATTCCCGGTAAGGCGCATCAGTGTCGACGATTATCTGGATGATTTCTTCTTCGATCAGGAATATGTATCGCTGATCGGTGCTTCTCGCGAAGGCAAAGGGCAGGTGGTTGATATGGATGTAGGCAGGGTCATTGTCCCCGACCTGGAGCTACCGGGCATGCCTCACCTTGGTTCAGGAATCACCTTCGAGTACAAAGGCCGACAGGTGCTGGCGACCCCCAACCTTAAAAAAGGCGATGTCAGTGTTATCGACATGGAAAGCTGGAAAACCATTAAGCGAATTAAGACGCTGGGCCCCGGATTTTTCATGCGTAGCCACAAAAACACACCCTATGCCTGGGTGGATGTATTTTTCGGTCCCAACAAGGACGCCGTGCATGTAATCGACAAACGCACTCTGGAAATCGTCAAGACCCTGCGTCCGGCACCGGGGAAAACAGCCGCACATGTCGAATTCACTCGTGATGGAAAATACGCACTGCTCAGTATCTGGGATCCGGATGGTGCTGTAATCGTGTACGATGCGGCAACACTGGAAGAAATAAAACGCCTGCCAATGAACAAGCCGTCAGGGAAATATAATGTTTATAACAAGACGAGATATTTAGAAGGGACTAGTCATTAGGAAGGAAGTTCCAAGTTCCAAGTTCCAAGTTCCAAGTCTTTAGAATGTCGACTAATGACTTATTTTCCTGGCATCAAGGACTTGCGCAAATCATTCACGATACGATGCGTATTGTGACAACGCGCACACACGGTGACAGCGATTTCACCCATTAGCTTCTGGCTGTCTTTCACACGTCCTTCGCTGATGCTCGTCTGCAGTGTTTCAAAACGTTGCTGGGTGGCCTTACCCAGTATACGCTCGTGTGGGTACTCGTCTTCTTTATGGCAACTGCTGCAGCTGTCACCGAGATTCTGTAGTTGGCTGGCCAGGTCCTGGGTGGCCTGCAGCGCAACTGGCTGGTGGCCATCATCCAGAGCGATCAGGATCCGGTTTACTGATTTGGACAGCTCTTGCATGTTGTCTACATAATTCTGCTTTTTTCCATCAAGATTATTCACCTTGATTTCATCATAATCCGGCGAACGATAGAGCGCGGTTACCAGTGGCTGATAGCTGTCATGACAATCGTCACAGGTGCGCTGAATCATATCCAGGGTTTTATCCAGGCGATAGGTATCACCTTTTTCTGCAAACGTCTCGAGATCGGACAATAGCCTGGGTTTTATCTCTTTTTCCCACTCAGGCACCATGTCGGCAATTTTGTTGTAATCTTTATCCAGGCGCTTTATCCATTTTTCCATTGCATCGCGATCATCCAGTCTGGCATATTCGCCAATGGCCTGCATTTCACGGCG
>JAUWVE010000006.1 GCA_030617565.1 Gammaproteobacteria bacterium
ATGAATATTCATCTTGCATCCCAAATCGCCCATCTCTGTGTTAAGGACCTTCGCAATAGCCTGGCTATTACGTGCGATCCTTGCCTTGATATGATCGATTTGGAATACAATCTGATCTATCCAGAATTAATAGAGATGCCCATAACCCGTAAAACATATTTCTCTTACAGGGTTAGCAGAGAACACAGAAAAAAAACTCTGAAAATAAATTAGATTCGTTTGTTATAGATCTGCTGTTAGCCCCTCCGGTTAAACCTGCCTCCAGGAAGGCTATCGATCAGGCCTTTAAGTTCAAGTTGGCTCAGATTCGCCGACAACTCATCTATCACCATGCCGGTACGGGATAAAAGGCTATCCAGCGTGACCGGGTCATACCCAAGCGCATCCATTAAATGCCGTTCCGACTTTGACAGGTCGAGTGCCATCTCTTCATGCTTATTTTTGCTGTCGTTATTATCTTCAATATCTGGATTAACACCAGGCAGCATCAGCAGAATTTCTTCAGCGATGTCATCTGAGGTCTCAACCAGCTTCGCACCCTGCTTAATAAGCCAGTGGCAACCGCGCGACTGGGGAGAATGAATTGAACCGGGTATGGCGAACACCTCTCTATCCTGCTCCATCGCACACCTGGCCGATATGAGAGAACCGCTTCGTTTTGCTGCTTCCACTACCAGTGTCCCCAGTGACAATCCACTGATCACACGATTTCGGCGCGGGAAATTAGCTTGCAAAGGACCTGTTCCCACCGGAAATTCAGATACCAGCAGGCCCTTTTCTACGATCCTGTACGCCAGCTCACGATGATGCGATGGATATATCCTGTCCAGGCCGGTAGCGGCAACAGCGATTGTTTTACCACAATTACCCGTACCATCCTTTGCATCCAGTGCCCCCTGATGAGCAGCACCATCTATCCCGGCAGCCAGGCCAGAAGTAATAGTTAAACCGCAAACAGCCAGCTCAGTTGAAAATGCGCGCGCATTCTCAATACCACCCGGCGTCGGGTTACGACTGCCGACTATGGAGAGCTGCGGCGAATGCAGCAATGTGGCATCGCCCTTCAGGAATAACACAGGAGGCGGTCGGTGAATCCGGGCTAACAGTTCTGGATAGTCTTGATGTTGGAAAAAAATAACTTGATGGCAGGGGTTTTCTTCCAGCCACAGAATATCCAGCTCGACATTTGTTGCTTCTATCCCTTTGAGCAGGAGATTAACTACATCATGAGAAACATCTGAAACGCGTGATAACTGTGTCCGGTTAGCGTTAAATACTTCGCTTGCGGAGTTGAAACATTGAAAAAGGTTTGAGAAGGCTGCAGGGCCAACACCAGAGACCCTGTTCAACGCCAGGCGTGCGGTAAGTTCTTCATCCATTGCTTTTCCAGACCATCCCTGTCTGATTACCTGCAGAGCTCCTCTAGCAGATTGCGTCAGGCTGTATCACTCTATGTTAATGACCTTGTCATTGACGAGAACACCCTGTGATGAACGCATGATCAAGCCATAACTGACTTTTCCATAGGTCTTAAATATCATTACGATTCCACTACGCTCAATCGGTAATCTATATTTTTCCTTTGTCACAGGATCCCTTTGGACGCCTCTGTCACGCATCGTCTGCAAGACATGTCCTGGTTCCAGGCCCTGGTCAGAACCTGCCGAAAGTGTGACTACATCGCCAGCACCGTACTCAGCCATTTCCGAAACTGCACCCAGTATGCTGATTGAAATAGGCTCTCTAAAAGCCTTAGGATGATAATAGGGCAAAGTCAGTGTCCTCACTGCCGGCACCAGACGATCACCCTGATTGACTTCCTTGTTAGACTTGGTAATCCTGAGTTTTGCTGGATCACCTGGTCGCAGCATTTCCGCCTCACCGAGTGTCTCCGTTTCGTAAGCAATTACCTTTTGATTGTCAGGATTTATCAATGCCCCACGCATCCTGATGATCCTGAACCTTGCACCCGGTGCACCATCAATCTTGCGCACATACATATCACTCAGTGCGCCGAGAACTACTTCTTGATTGACGCCTTCTGTAACATAGGCCAGTTTGTCGAGATTTCGTGACTCGACGATTTGCCTGTCCTCCAGAAAAGCCATGATCACCTGTGGTGGAATAGCAGGAATAGCATTGTCCAGTTTCTCAATATAGACAGCCGGCCCCATTTTTACTACCTTCCTGGCAGCTCGTTCACGCCCGCTAAGGTGATCCAGATATGGCTGACCATCCGTGTAACGCAACACCAGCCTGTCGCCAGGATAAATTAAATCGGGGTTCTGGATCTGACTGTTCTGGCGCCATATCTCTGGCCAGCGCCAGGGATCCTTGAGAAATTTCCCTGAGATATCCCACAGGGTATCGCCTTCTACTACGGTATAATCAACCGGATGATTGTCAGCCAGTTCTACCGAGGCAGCGCTTACGGCTGCGGATACGGCTAAAGCCGCCAAGAGAAGAACAATTTTTAGTGAGTTAAGAATCTTCATGTGGTCTATCCCGTCTTTTTCCGGCAGTCTAGATGAATACACCGCATCAGGCCATGTCGGCTATCTATAAAAGGTGCACTTCCATCGGTTTTTCAAAGGATCATAGCACCAAGTTAAAGTGATTTCTTCATATTTTGATCTAACTTACACTGCAAAACAGGTTCAGGGCAAGCATTCTCTGCTTTTTATTCGTCAATTATCGTTACAAAATGGTAAAAACAGACCCGCTTAAGGGTATCTCTATTAATCACAGGGTATAATCCGGCGATATAGTTCCCTGATATGTTATCCAAATATGGCCCTGCTAGACATACTAATCTATCCTGACCCGCGACTCCATACAGAAGCACGAACGGTTGAGTCCATTGACAAGCGCATTCAGACGCTGATTGTAGACATGTCCGAAACCATGTATGCCGCGCCTGGCATTGGCCTGGCTGCACCTCAGGTAAATGTAACTGAGCGTATTATTGTCATAGATATAAGTGATAGTAAGGACTCACTACTGGTAATGATAAACCCGGAAATTATTCATACGGAGGGCTATACCGAACTCGAAGAAGGATGCCTGTCTGTTCCCGGCATCTATGCACAGGTCAGCCGTGGCGAAAAAATCCGTGTGCAGGCACTGGACAAAGACGGCAAACCATTCGAGCTGACTGCCGAAGGACTACTCGGGGTTTGTATCCAGCACGAAATTGACCACCTGGATGGAAAAGTATTTGTTGACTACCTGTCACGCATGAAACAGGATCGAATCAAAAAAAAGATGCTGAAAACACAACGAAACTCCTGAGACCCAACTAATACAACTAGACACAAATCAGCACACACTCATGAGAATCATCTTTGCCGGTACGCCGGAATTTTCTGTTCCTGCTCTGGAAGCAATACTTGCCTCCGGATTCAATGTAGTCGCCGTCTATACTCAACCAGACCGCCAGGCAGGCCGCGGGAGAAAAACCCGCCCCGGCCCGATTAAGCAATGCGCCCTTAAACATGGACTGGTGGTTGAGCAGCCCGCCACACTGAAAGATGCCGCAATAAAAATGCAGGACTATACTGCCGATGTCATGGTGGTGGTCGCTTATGGCCTTCTTCTGCCACCCGAAATACTGCAGATCCCACTATACGGCTGCCTGAATATTCATGCCTCCCTGTTGCCCCGCTGGCGAGGTGCTGCACCGATACAGCGGGCAATTGAAGCCGGTGATAAAGAAACAGGGATTACTATCATGCAGATGGATTCCGGCCTCGATACTGGAGATATCCTTGCGCAATATCCTGTCATTATCGAACAAACAGACACCGGGCAACAGCTGCATGACAGGCTGGCAGGTGCCGGTGCGGCGGCAATCACAGATGTCCTGTCCAATCTCGCCTGGTATCAGAAAAATGCCATTTCCCAGCAGGATGAACTAAGCAGCTATGCGAGAAAAATCAGTAAGCAGGAGAGCGTTATAGACTGGTCAGAGGAATGCGGGGTGATAGAGCAACGTATCCGTGCTTTCGACCCCTGGCCCGGCACACAGACCTGGTACAGGGGCATCAAGTTACGAATATCACAGGCTCAATGCTGTGATGAAAACTTTCCGGCTGAGGCAGGAACTATCCTGTCGGCAGATAAATCGGGCATTCGCATCGCCTGCGGAAAAGGTGTTTTACTAATTAATAAGTTGCAGCGACCGGGCGGCAAGGCCCTGTGTGCGGCCGACTTTTTGAATGGCATGCAGCTGGATACCGGAGTCGTGCTGGAACAACAAAGCCAATGACCCCGGCCAATAAAAAGATTTCAGCCCGACTTGTTGCCTGCAGGGCTGTGCAACTTGTGGCCGATAAAGGATTAAACAGTGACAGAGCACTGGAGGACGCCGGTATTAATACGTTAGCAGATGCGCGCGATGTTTCATTTGCCAAATCTATCTGCCTGGGTACGCTGCGCTGGCATCAGCAACTGGAAGCCATACTCTCCCAACTGCTGGAAAAGCCCCTGCAGCGCAAACACCGGGACGTACATTTTCTTTTATTAACGGCGCTGTTCCAGCTGTCAAAAACTGATATCGCCAGGCACGGGATAGTCTCAGAAACTGTTAATCTCGTTTACACCATAAAGAAAAAATGGGCAAAAGGCCTGGTCAATGGTGTACTGAGAAACTATCTGCGACAGGCTGATTCGCTGAAAAGCAAAATAGAACGCGACCCGGTTGCAGCAAGCTCCCACCCGGACTGGCTGTTGCAAATTATCCAGACATCATGGCCAGACCTATGGCGGGAAATTACGGATGAAAACAATAAACAGGCACCGATGTCACTACGCATAAATGTCCAGCGCAGCAGCAGAGAGGAATACCTCGACCTGCTTAAAACAGCTGGCACACATGCCCTGAGTAGTGATATTTCACCCTCCGGCATTACGCTGGCAGCTCCCTGCCAGGCTGAAAATTTACCCGGTTTTGACGAAGGCCTGGTCTCCGTTCAAGACATCGCACCGCAACTGGCCGCCAGCCTGCTCGACCTGCAAGATGGCCAGCAGGTACTCGATGCCTGTGCTGCACCCGGCGGGAAAACGGCCCATATAGTAGAGGCATCAAATGGCAAAGTTGACTTGACGGCGCTGGAACTGGACCCGCAACGACTGCTACGTATCAATCAAAATATGATGAGACTGGGGCATAAAGTTGATGTAAAGCAGGGAGATGCCGGCAAGCCTGAAGCATGGTGGTCAGGTCAGAAGTATGATCGCATTCTGCTGGATGCCCCTTGCTCAGGCTCCGGAGTCATTCGTCGCCACCCGGATATCAAACTGCTACGCAGAGCCACCGATATTGAACAGTTGTCACAGCAACAACTACAGTTGTTGCACGCACTGTGGCCGCTACTGAAAGAGGGCGGAAAATTACTATACGCGACATGCTCTATCCTGCCGCAGGAGAATGAAAATGTTATCGGCAGTTTCCTGTCACAAGAAGACCATGCAAAAGAACTGCGTATAGATGTAAACTACGGACACCCGCGCCAGCATGGAATACAAATTTTACCTGGCGAACACCAGATGGACGGCTTCTTTTATGCTTGCCTGCAAAAAAACTAACAAATACCTTACACTCAGTCTCTTGCTGCTGCTCTCGTTCTGGTCCTGTGCAGCCAGCAGTCGCGGCTTCACAATTGACCATATTGAGTCTTACTATGATGATGAGTCGATTCAGGTTGATGGAAATCTTACCCTGAACCTGACTGATGATGTTAGAAAAGCCCTGAGCAAGAGCATCCCCCTGCAAGTGAATATGGAGTTTGTCCTCAGACGGGTGCGCAATTATGTATGGGACAAGGAAGTGGCTATCTGGACTGTGCCTATTGCCATACACTACAAACCGGTAACCGATGAATATGTGGTCAGCAGGCCTGATTTACTCAATCAGCAGGAAAGCTTCGGTAGCCAGCGCGCCGCACTGGAAAGGCTGGGTGCATTCAAACAGTTGAACCTGCCTTTGGAACATCCATTAATTCAGGGGAAAAAGTACGTACTCGAAGCACGCATCAAGCTGGACCTGGGTAAATTACCGGCCATGATGCGTCCACTGGCCTATTTTTCTTCATCCTGGCACCTTAACAGCAAGTGGACAGAGTGGCCTCTCAAACACTAAGAAATATCATCACCGGCCCTGCGTCGGCGCTGATTCTGTCGTTAATATTGTTAGCAGCTCTTCTACTGCTCAGCATAGCCGCACAAAATACGACACAGCTGTCTGAACTCTACGCACCACTACTGGTCATCAACCTGGTTGGTATCTTCGTTCTGCTGGTACTGAACCTGGGTAGTATTTACAAGCTGATCAAGCAGGTTCAAGCGAAGGTTATCGGATCACGGCTTACCCTGCGCATGGTCGGCATGTTCACATTGCTTGCCTTTCTGCCTCTATCTGTCGTCTATTATATCTCAACGCAGTTTCTCAGCCACGGTATCGACAGCTGGTTTGATGTGCGTATCGAACAGGCGATGTCCGATGCCACCCTGCTAGGCCAGGTGTCTCTGAAATCATTAAAAGAAGGACAGGTCGACACCCTGATACGCTATGCTCCAGATTTAGAAGAAACGACTGATAGCCTTGAAATGATCAGCCTGCTTGATCGTATTCGGCGTGAAGAGGGCTATAGTGAAACCGCCATGTTTACCCAGCGGGGCCGGATTCTTGCCTCCAGTTCCATGCAGCCAGGAACATTACTTCCTTCCCAGCCTGATGAGCGCGTCTTCACTGCACTCAGCAACCAGGGCGTTTATGCAGACCAGGAAACCGGTATAGATGGTAGCCAGATACTTCGAATCGCCGTTATCGTGCCCTCCGCATCGGTGGGTATGACGCCTAATGTACTGCAGGCAATCAAACCGATTCCCCTGCGCTTTGCAAACCTGGAATCCAGCATCAATGCGGCGATCGGTGAGTATGATCGATTACTCTACCTGCGCGGCCCGATCAAATTCGGTTTTATCATGACATTAAGTCTGGTCAGTTTAATGACATTACTGTTAGCCGTCTGGACAGCTACTTTTTCCGCCCGTCGCCTGGCATCCCCATTGCGTGAACTGGCTGAGGGCACCCAGGCAGTCGCCAACGGCAACTACAGCACCCAACTGCCTGTCACCTCCAGTGACGAATTCGGCATTTTAATAAAATCATTCAACCGCATGACCCAGCAGATCTCCAGGGCGCGCGAAAATGCACAAACCAGCCAGACCAGACTGGTCGAGCAACATACCTACCTGGAAACAGTACTCAGTCACCTGTCGTCCGGCGTCCTGTCCTTTGATGCCGACCGTCGCTTGCGTGCCCATAATAGTCGTGCCTGTGAAATACTGGATATAGATAAAATGGATGAGCTGTATGATCAGGATTTATATTCCCTGGCTTCGGCGCTGCCGTTACTAAAAGATTTTTTCACCACGCTAGACGAAACCATGTCAGCAAATAAGCCTGAATGGGACGAAGAAGTGGTTCTCTTCAGCTCGCACGGAAAACAGGTTCTACTCTGTCGCGGTACGCGCCTGCCCGGAAAGCTGCCGGGTGGGTCAGGTTATGTCTTTGTCTTCGATGACATCACCGTCATGCTGCAGGCACAGCGTGATGCTGCCTGGGGAGAAGTTGCCAGGCGTCTGGCACATGAAATAAAGAACCCGCTGACGCCTATCCAGCTGTCAGCCGAACGCATCAGACATAAATACCTGCATACCCTTGATGACAGCGAGAAACAAACACTGGACCGTGCAACCCGAACAATCTCTGAACAGGTTGAATCAATGAAAGAGATGGTGAATGCCTTCTCCAACTATGCTCAACCGGTCAGCATGAATATTCACAACGTGGACCTGAACCAGTTACTCGCTGATGTCGTCGAACTCCACAAAGGACACAATGAACCGGTTGAAATCAGGTTGTCACTGGATGATTCCATTTCACCGATGATGCTCGACTCGGGACGCATGCGCCAGGTATTTAACAACCTGATAGTCAACGCTACCCATGCACTAAAGCAAACCGAACATGCACAGCTGCTGGTCAGCACGCAATCAGGTACCGGTAAGAAAACAGACATCGTCACCATCCGTTTTGAAGATAATGGACCGGGAATCCAGGAAGAGTTGCTGGACAACCTGTTTGAGCCATATGTCACCAGCAAGGAAAAAGGCAGCGGGCTGGGCCTGGCAATTGTGAAAAAAATTATCGATGAACATGGCGGTACTATCTGGGTAAAAAATATGAAAAATAGCGGTAGCTGCTTTACCATTCAATTACCTGTAAAAATAAATGAATCCCATGAGCAACATCACTTAAGCAAAGATAAACAATGAAAAATAACCGAATTCTAATCACTGATGATGAGCCGGAAATCTGTCGGCTGGTACAGGAAATCCTGGAAGATGAAGATTACATCGTCGCAACGTCCTATAATGCTGAAGAGGCACGCAAGGCACTAACTGAGTTCAAACCCGACCTTGTATTACTGGATATCTGGATGCCCGGTACCGACGGCATTAGCCTGCTTAAAGAATGGATGGATGGTGAGGAACCACCCTCAGTAGTTATGATGTCGGGCCATGGAAATGTTGAAACTGCAGTAGAAGCGATACGCTATGGTGCCTATGATTTTCTTGAAAAACCGCTCTCTATGGCAAAACTCATGGTCACTGTGCAGAGGGCGCTGCAAAACGTACAGTTGCGCAATGAAAATGTTCAACTGCGACAGCAATTACAACCACTCAATGAACTGATAGGTGATAGCCACAGCATGCAGCAGCTGCGGGAGCAGATAAAGCTTGTTGCCAACACTGAAAGCTGGGTACTGGTTACAGGTGAACCGGGTAGTGGCAAGGAAGTCGCCGCACGCATGATACATAAACTCAGCCCACGTGCTGAAGCCGAACTGGTGACAATCAATCTGGCCGCCATCCCGGCAGAGAATATTGCCGTGCAAATGTTCGGCTCGGAAAAAGATGGCCTGGTCACCGCAGGCTCATTTGAGCAGGCTAAAGGCGGCACACTGTTACTGGATGAAATAGCAGACATGGACCTGGAAACCCAGGCCAAGCTGATCGGCGCTCTGCGCGAGAACCGTTTCCTGCGTGTGGGTGGCAGCTCACCGGTTGAACTTGATGTACGTGTTATTGCGGCGACTACACACAACCTTGAAGAAGAGGTTACAGCCGGGCGTTTTCGCGAGGACCTTTATTATCGTCTAAATGTTGTACCCATTCAGGTGCCACCACTGCGTGAGCATCCGGAAGATGTATCCATGCTGATCGAATATTATCTCGACTATATGGTCAGGGCTGAGCATCTTCCTTCTCGCCAATTCTCAACTACCTCATTAAATTTACTCCGGCAGTACAGCTGGCCCGGGAATGTACGTGAATTAAAGAACCTGATACAGCGATTGCTGATATTAAACCGTGGAGAAGAAGTCACTATTGAAGAAATGCAGTCAGCGCTCGGAAATCGCACGGCGGCAGATATTTCATCTGAACCAGCACCTGATTACAACCAGTCACTACGTGATGCTCGTGATCAATTTGAGCGCAGCTATTTACTCCACCATCTGAAACAGGTTGGCGGCAACGTCAGTGAACTAGCCCAGATTGTCGGCATGGAAAGAACACACCTCTATCGTAAACTCAAGGCACTGGATATCAATCCAAAGAACAGCCGAAAACATTAATCTGAGGTTCCTTAAATGAAAATCATCATTCTTGGTGCCGGACAGGTAGGCACATCCATTACCGAAATACTGTCACGCGAGGCAGGCGGCGATATTACTCTGGTAGATATCGACGAGGCACGGCTGAGCCTGCTGCAAAACCGTTTTGATATCCGCACGGTACATGGCCATGCATCGCACCCGGATGTTTTGCGTGAGGCGGGATGCGATGATGCCGAACTGATACTCGCAGTTACCAATAGTGACGAAACAAATATTGTTGCCTGCAGGACTGCCGCTTTTCTGTTTAATACACCAAAGAAGATTGCGCGTATCCGTGCGACTCAATATTTTGCCGAAGACTCATCTTTCATTGTGGATGGCCTGGGTGTTGATCACATCATCAGCCCCGAACAGATAGTCACCACCGAGCTACTGCGGCTGATTGAAAGACCCGGGGCACTTCAAGTACTGGACTTTGCAAATGGCCGTGTTCAACTGGTCGCTATCAAGGCCTATGATGACGGCCCCCTGGTCGGCCATCATTTACGCGAACTGAAGGACCATTTATCCAATATCGAAACGCGGGTTGTTGCTATCTACCGACAGGGTGAGGCAATCATGCCAGACGGCGACACTGTTATTGAGGTGAACGATGAGGTCTTCTTCATTGCTGCAACAGAACACATCCGCGCCGTGATGGGTGAAATGCGCAAGCTGGACAAACCGGTCCATACAATCATGCTTGCCGGTGCGGGCAACATCGGCTTCCGGCTGGCTGAAGCTCTTGAGCAGAAAAACTACAAGGTCAAACTGATTGAACAGAGCCCGGAGCGTGCCGAAGAAGTTTCAAAACACCTCAAACATACTATCGTCCTGATCGGCGACTCAGCAGACGAAGAACTACTGAAGATGGAAAATATCGACAAAATGGATGTGTTCTGCGCCATCACAAATGATGATGAGGCCAACATTCTGTCTGCCATGCTGGCAAAACAACTCGGTGCCCGCAGGGTGATGTCTATCGTCAACCGGACCGCCTATGCTGACCTGATAGAACGCACTATGATCGATATTGCCTATTCGCCAAAACAGGCCACCATCGGCAGTGTATTACCAAAATTTCGAACCGGCGCTCTGGAGGCGGTGCATTCCCTGCGCCTGGGAACCGCAGAGGCGATTGAAGCTATCGCCCTGGATGATAAATCAAGTAAAGTCGTCGGTCGCCGCATTGATGAAATCCCTTTACCGAAAGGCACCATCATCGGTGCTATTCTGCGCGATGACGAAGTGATTATCCCCCACCACGATACTGTCATTGTCGACAAAGACCACGTCATCCTGTTTGTGCAGGAAAAAAAGCATATTAATGAAGTAGTCGCCCTGTTTCAGGTCAGTGCATTTTTCATCTGATACCAGCCCGGATCTTTCTATTCCTGTATGCAATCACGACTCATCCTAAAAGTACTTGGTTTCCTGATAATCATTTTCAGTGTGAGCCTGCTGCCCCCCCTGCTAATCGGCTGGTTTGACAATGACGGCACTCTGCAAGTTTTCCTGCAGTCCTGGGGTGGCCTGCTGCTGCTCGGTATACTCATGTGGTTTCCTAACAGAATGCAATCAGATGAACTGCGGATTCGTGACGGTTTCCTCATCGTCGTTCTGTTCTGGCTGGTGCTGGCACTTTCAGGCGCACTGCCCTTCATCCTGGCAGAACACCCTGCAATGTCGATTGTTGATGCTGTGTTTGAGTCCATGTCCGGCCTGACAACCACAGGTGCGACCGTATTGACCGGCCTCGATCACCTGCCACGCTCAATTCTTTATTATCGCCAGCAGCTGCAATGGCTGGGAGGCATGGGAATCATCGTACTCGCTGTTGCTATTGCTCCCGTGCTGGGTGTCGGCGGCATGCAGCTGTTCCGTGCCGAAACACCCGGCCCGATGAAAAATAATAAACTTACACCGCGTATTACCGAAACGGCTAAAGCCCTGTGGCTAATTTATTTCGGCCTTACCGTACTATGTGCGGTACTTTATTTTGCAGCCGGCATGAGTCTATTTGATGCCATTGGCCATAGCTTTTCAACGCTGGCGATAGGCGGCTTCTCAACCCATGATATGAGTATTGCATACTTCAATAGCCCTCTGATCGACAGTATCGTAATACTGTTTATGCTTATTGCCGGCATTAATTTTTCGCTGCACTACCTGGCCATACATCGACGCAATCTGCGACATTATTTATTCGATTCCGAGGTCAAGGCATATATTTTGATACTGTCTGTCCTGACCGTGATCACGGTCAGCCTGTTGATCAGGGAAGGCGTCTTTTCAGACATCACCAGCGCTATCCGCTATGGCCTGTTTCAGGTTGTTTCTATTGCCACCACTACCGGTTTTACCACCAGTAGTTTCAGCTACTGGCCCGGCCTGCTGCCTGTTCTTCTCATCATAGGCAGCTTTGTCGGCGGTTGTGCCGGCTCTACTGCTGGCGGTATGAAGGTAATCAGGGTGGAACTATTACTGCGTCAGGGTCGACGTGAGATTGAGCGCCTGCTGCATCCCAATGCAGTGCTGCCGATAAAGCTCAATAAGCGACCGGTGACAGATAGTGTTATCAACGCTGTCTGGGGCTTTTTCGCACTTTATGTGATCAGCTTCGTTAGCCTCGGCCTGCTAATGATGATGAGCGGCGCAGATATTGTTACCGCTTTCTCCGCTACCGCTGCCTGCCTCAATAACCTGGGCCCCGGCCTGGGCGATGTTGCTGATAACTACCGCTCTATCAGTGATTCCGGGAAGTGGATACTGAGCTTTGCCATGTTGCTGGGCAGGCTGGAATTATTTTCTCTGCTGGTCGTTCTTACACCAGCCTTCTGGAAACGATAAAATTAAAAAATACGTTTTAGGTTTTACGTATTAGGTATTACGTCACAGCTGTCCCATAAAGATTCTGTAGGTTCGAATTTATTCGAACAAACCCTGTGCGAATGAATTCGCACCTACAAAAACCTGCCTATAACGGCATGAGAGACATTCCCAATACTTCTATTAGTATGTCTCATTATTTCATGTTGAACATTCATCGAGAACAGGTCAATCTAAATATATTCAATACCTTAATGGAATTGCCTGTTATTTTTATGGGACAGCAATGGTATTACGTAAAATCAAAATCTTAAAACGTAATACGTAATACGTAATACCTTATCTCACCCAGTCGATGATGTGATCCTCAAGCTCATCGCTATCTACCCCGGTCTCAATTATCACTTTTCCCCGCACTGAAGCTCCCGATTCATGCACGGTCTCCGATGAACCGGAAACCAGAGGGTGCCACCATGCAAGATCGCGCCCTTCAGCCAGGCGGCGATAAGCACAGTCAGCCGGCATCCAGCTTAACTCTTCAAGATTGTCCGGTGTCAATTTGACACAATCGGGTACCCGCACACAACGTTGCTGGTAGTCACCACAGGTGCAGGTATCCTGATCGAGTAAATAGCAGGCTACATCGGTGTAGAAAATCTCTCCATTATCGGCATTCTCAAGCTTGACCAGGCAGCACTGGCTGCAGCCATCACATAATGACTCCCATTCTTCTTCATTCATTTCAGCCAGTGGCTTTGTTTTCCAGAACATTTTAGTACATTACCATGTAATGGTTGTTTTATTATGCAGGAATACCTTTCGCCGCGAGGGCGTGCCTCCCACAAAGGCCTGAAAGCAGCAAATGTGTTGGTTGGGGTTGTGGCTGTGGGAGGCACGCCCTCACGGCGAATGAGGATATGAAATAAAAATCAGATTAAATCATGCAAACAATCTATCAGGAAATAAAATCCAGCCGTACGCCAACAAAAAATCAAACAAAATAATACAGATAAACAGGTGATCTAGACCCCTATAGAAGCTAGACTACTGGCTGAGAAATTATTACCCACAATATGTTACATAAGGATCAATCAGATGAAAAAATTACTCCCATTCCTACTTGCCCTGTTATTAATACCTGGTGTTAGCTTTGCCCAGCAGTCCGGCTCCTATGCCTCATCAGGTGCTGGAAGCTCTCAGCTGCGTCCGGCACCCGATGCCGTTCTAAGAAAGGGTATTATAGATCTGCAAACTTTCCTCAACAGTGACCAGTCTGGAAACCAGGAAGCACTGATCGGGTTAATACGCGCAAGAATTACCCCACAGTTTGATATCAATGCAATGGCACGCTGGTCAGGCGGCTACTGGTACGGCCAGATGAATCCTGAACAACGAAAAGCCTTCACCATAAAGCTCTCTAAATCCTTTTTCTCATCATTGGCAGACATCGTCGGTGGTTACGCCGGCAACATGCCGGAAGTCCGGTTTATGGCCCCCCGCAAGATTGCGCAGGACGAAGTGGATGTGACTGCACGTATTTTTCCTGCCAATAACTATCCAGTTGATGTCCGTTTTTCATTCCACCGTACACCGCGCGGCTGGCTGATCTTTGATGTCAGCACCAATGGTATTAGTGCTGTTAATTATTATCGTAAGATGTTTAATGCACGTGCACGACAGGGTGGGCTGGAAGCTCTGTACTAATCCCTGTCAGAAAAATATCATTAAATAATTCGCCGCGAGGGCGCGCCTCCCACAATAATACCAATACATTCACTGTCTACAGGCTTTTGTGGGAGGCCCCTCGCGGCGAACATCTTATCATGACTCACTCAAACGCTGCTTTTTCTGCCTCCAGCACGGCAAGGCTAATATGCTTACCTACCTGCTCATGGAAACCGGGCCACTGCTGGTAATCAGGCAGTAACGCCACAATTTTATCCTTCATCTCGAAATCTGAAAGGCCTTCTTCATAGTAAGCAGCGGCTTTCCCATAAAGTGTCGCTACGTAATTCTGAAAGCTTTCTACTATTTTTTTATCGCCTGTCGGCCCATGGCCGGGGACATAATGCCTGAAGTTCTGGGATATCAACTTTTCTGTCGCAGCGAGGGTGCCGCGAAACGTGCCGTCATCAAAACGTGGCATACGCAAATAGGTCACATTATCACCGGTAAACATGACAGAATCTTCGACGATTTCAAACATCGCATCGGTATAGCTATGGACGGCAGGCATGATATGAATGCGCAATGTCAGCCCGCTGATTTTAAATGTATCTCCGTCAGCCAGCGAATTTTCCGGAATCACCGCACGGGTTCCTTCTGTTGCCCCTTCAGTTAGTGTATTCATTAGCTTTATCCATGAATCAGCTTCAGACTCCTTCGCCTTTCTGATCATTTCAGGGTGAGCATAGAGCTTTGCTTCTGGATAGCTCTCCCGGATGGCCTGATTACCAAGCCAGTGGTCACCGTGTATGTGGCTGTTGAAAACATGTGTGACGGGCTTATCGGTCAGCTTCTTCATTTGCCGCAACACCATACGCCCGGATTCAAGGCTGGCTCCTGGATCAATAATAACAACGCTGTCCAGGCCGATAATGAATGCAGGGTTATTCATAAACCCCAGGTTTTCCGGGCCAGGTCTTGTGGTTGGGCCAAAAATCACATAGGTGTGTTCGGCTACCCGCTCTGCCTTGTAATCAGGCACAGGAGTCCCCGCTATTGCGCTAAATGAAACGAATACAAGTACCAGCATTAATAAATAATTTTTATTCATAACAACCCCCATCACATTATTCTTCAGCGCCAAGCTTTACAGCTCGCCGCTGCCTTACATCCATCTGTTCCGGTGAATTATACCGTTCCAGTCCTGCCATCCAGTTTCGGGTTTCATTCTCGACAATATCAACCAGCATTTCAATATGTCCGGACTGCGCATTCAGTGCAGAAATATATTGATATCTTTCACCACCGGCATTCAGAAACACGTCTCTATTATGCTCCGCCACCTCTTCCAGCGTCTCCAGGCAATCCGCGGCGAAGCCCGGGCAAACCACATCAACAGACAGAACACCTGATGCGGGTAGCATACTGAGTGTTTTGTTCAGATAAGGCTGTAGCCAGGGCTCCCTGCCAAATCGTGATTGAAAAACTGTCTGCCAGGCATCGTCTTCCAGCCCCAGGCGATCAGCAAGTAACCGTGCCGTTTTCATGCATTCACAATAATACGGATCACCAGCACGGTGATAGCGTTGCGGTAATCCATGAAAGGACATCAATAGCTGCTGTCCCCTGCCATCTTTCTGCCAGCTTGCCTCTATGCTCATTGCCAGGGCCTCTATGTATGATGACCTGTCATGGTAATGCATGGGTATGCGCAGTTGCGGCAGCATGCGCCAGGATTTCAATATTCGTGTAACTTCATCAAAAACCGATGCTGTGGTAGTGGCAGAATACTGTGGAAACATCGGGATAACCAGCAAATAACGGCAATGCTGCTGGCGAAATTCCTCCATCACATTTCGAATCGCAGGTTTGCCATAGCGCATGGCTAGTGAAACTTTGTACCGCTCAGGAAAATGCCCATCCAGTTCGATCTGTAAAGCATCTGCCTGGGCCTGCGAATAAACGAGTAATGGTGATCCATCCTGTCGCCAGACTGTTTTATATGCCCGCGCAACTTTGCGTGGCCGAAAACGCAAAATAAACAGATGCATCACCAGCCACCATAGAAAACGGGGGAATTCTACTACCCGAGGATCAGACAGAAACTCATCAAGGTAGCGACGCACAGCGCTAACCGATGTATCATCCGGAGTACCCAGGTTGACCAGCATAACGCCTATCCGGGCCTGCTTATCGTGTTTAAAATCTTCAGCGCCGGCAAAAGTACTCATCAGTAAAGTATCCGTTAGTTTAAAAGACTATAGATTTTACACGCAGTGCCTGGACAATCCTATACAGACACAATAAGCTAACATCAGAAAAAATCATAAAAGCCGTTTTCTTTTTCTCGCTGCCCTTGCCCTGAATCTTCTTCGGCTCTAGCCCGCTAGTAGAATTGCATTTCCACATCGTGGATGCGCAAATCATCATTAGCAACAATTACTTACATAATTCTGGCAAACATCCAACAGCCTTGCAAAACTTTTTTACTCGTTTTCATAACACTCTTTTAAAGCCTCCCCTTTATCAGATAGAGGTTGCAATCTGTCAAATCAGACTTGCATTAATGATGGTTTCTCATTAACACTAGTATTCACTGCTTGTCCATTGGGCAACAGTTAGACAAAAAACTACCCGAGTTTTACCTACATAAGGAGTACGCCATGAACGGAATGAATGCGCTAGTTCTGCAATCCCCTGAGATGCCTGCAGAAGAGTATGCACAGCTTAAAACCTACTACGACGAAAAGTATCAGGCAATGTGGTATCACCTGGATCCGAAACCTCGTCCCTGTGTTACCTGGCAATTGCTGAATGACCTGAAGCAGTTTCACCGTGATCTGTATTCTGTCATTGATCACCCGGACGGCCCCACCATCAAATACCTGATACTCGGTTCAAACTCACCAGATGTGTTCAATCTTGGTGGTGACCTGAAACTGTTTAAAGAACTGATCGAAACGCGCAGCCGTGAGGCATTGTTCGAGTATGGCAAGGCATGTATTGACACCATGTACCCCCATCATATCGAACTCGAGCGAGATCTGACGTCTATCACCTTGCTGCAGGGCGATGCACTGGGCGGCGGTCTTGAGGCTGCATTATCCAGCAGCGTGATCATAGCCGAGAAGGGTATCAAGATGGGTTTCCCTGAAATCCTGTTTAATCTGTTTCCAGGCATGGGTGCTTACAGTTTTTTATCGCGCAAGCTGAATTCACGTATGGCGAAAGAAATCATTCTCAGCGGCAAGCTCTATCAGGCCGAAGAGTTTTACGAAATGGGGCTGATCGATGTGCTGGTTGAGAAAGGTGAAGGCGAACATGCCGTATATGACTATATCCGTAAGGAAAACCGTTCCCGCAATGGAATCACAGCCCTGCGCGCCGCTGCACGACGTGTTGAGCAGGTGACGTATGAAGAACTGGTCGACATCGTCAAGATATGGGTCGATGCGGCACTTAAGCTCGAGCGGAAGGATTTGCGGATGATGGAAAGGCTCGTCGCCCGACAGTCAAGAAGTGCGCTGAAGGCGACTGCCTGATACAGAAAGACACTAGCTGGCTACGTCAAGGTCCCCGTCGTGCCGGGAAAAGTCCTGTTTTGTGGCTTTCCCCGCCTATAACTAGAGATTAGCTTCTCGGCACTGGGCAACGAACTCCTTCAGCATGAGTCGGCTATTGTCAAATGTATGCTGTACTTCCTTGAGTAACTCAGCAGGAGTACTGGCCGTCATTTCAAACGGTTTTAGCTGCCTGATCTCGATACACTGATTGACCAGTCTGTATGCACCGAACTCACTCGCACTGCCTCGCAGGGCATGCGCTGCATCTTGCAATGCCGGATAATCGTGCTCAATAACTGCACGCCGCATTTTTTTTACCAACAACTCTGCATCATGGCCAAAGCTTACCACCAGTTCTTCAAAAAACTCGATACCAGACCCCAGCCGCAAAAGCCCCCTGAGGGCTTTTTCATCAATAAGAATCTCTTCATGTATCGGCGCTCTGTCAGGTGGATGTGCATCGGTGAGTACTGATTCAACCACCCCTCCTTTTACATCTTTGCGTGACAGGCGAGCAATCGTTTCCAGCAGCAAGTGTGATTTAACCGGTTTGGTCAGATAGGCATCAGCACCTTCTTTTTCACACCTCTCTAACGCTGCCTTGGTCGCGTCTGCAGTCACAATTATTACTGGGACATGCCGCTCAATCTCCATAAATCGAGCAACTTTCATAGCTTCCAGGCCTCCCATTTCCGGCATATTCATATCAAACAACATCAAATCATATCCCTGCCTGAACTGCTCAATAGCATTGACCGCTGCAATGCCATTCGACACGACAGTGACCTCATGTCCAACGCCTTCGAGGATGCCGCGCAAAACCTGCTGATTGGTTTCATTGTCTTCCGCTACCAGTATATGCAAGCTGCGTGCCTGCCCGTCCATCTGGCGCTGGTAGTGCTCAGCCAGTGATACAACGTTATCCGGAACCGCATGCTCGGCACGAGCCGCATGCAGGGCACTATATAACAGGCGACTGTCTGGAATGCCGTGCAACACGGATGAATATCCTTCGCCCAGATAATAGAGGTCGTTGGATTCGTCCTGATGCTGCAGCAGCACCAGCGAGATGCTATCCAGCAAAGGTTCGGCACGTACCACGCGGGCAAATTGCTCTGCAGCGACATCCAGCGTCTGCTGTTCTATCAACACAACGCTGAACGGCTGGCCGCTCTCACTTGCTGAGATCAAACTGGCAATGGCTCTGGCAGAAGTTTCCTCTGTCTCCACAATCATGTCCCAATGCTTGAATGAAGAGGAAAACGTACGCTTCGTCGCATCAGATACCAGCAGCAGAGCACGTGTATCTTGCATGCGCTGTTCGTGACTTTCCTTGCTGTCCTGTTGCACGTCCAGCGTAACCTCTACCCAGAAGCAGGTTCCCTTACCCAGCTGGCTGTCCAGCCCGATAGTACCACCCATCAGCTCTCCCAGCTGGCGGGCAATCGCCGTACCCAGGCCTGTGCCGCCGAAGCGTCTCGTCGTTGAAGCATCGACCTGCTGGAAGCTCTCGAATAGTGTTGTTTGATCTTTTTCTGCTATGCCAACCCCGGTATCTTCAACCTCAATGCGCAACTGGACATTTTCACCTGTTGTACTCACTGGCAACACACGCAGCTCTACACTGCCATCAGATGTGAACTTGATGGCATTGCCTATCAAATTGATGAGCACCTGGCGTAAATGAAAGGAATCACCATATAACATGAAGGGAGTGCTGGGGTCGATATGCGCAGAAAACTTCAGCCCTTTCGTACGGGCCTGGTGAATAAACAGATTGGCCGTATCAGAGACCAGTCTATGCAGATCAAATTCAACCCGCTCGATGACGATCTTGCCAGCCTCAATACGGGAGAAATCAAGTATGTTCTCAATCACGCCAAGCAGAATGCCTGCCGATGCCTGGATGCTGTTTGCCAGTTCCCGCTGCTTGCGTGACAGCGGAGTATCCATCAACAGATCACTCATACCGATAACGCCATTTAGCGGCGTACGCAGCTCATGGCTCATATTGGCCAGGAACTTGCTTTTTGCCCTGCTGGCATCCCTGGCCTGAATTATGGCCAGATGCAGTCGCTTAATCAGAAACCCCAGATAGAACGGTATCAGGGTCAGCATAATCAACATGGTAATGCTGAAGTTCGTAGATGACTGCCACAAACCACCGTACCACAACACGAGTGAGAATCCAGCCAGGCTCATTAGCGTTGTCAGGATGAGATATTTCAGACCATAGCGGAAGCCATAACCAACGATGACCCAGAGATAAACAGCAACCAGAGGCATACCCCCTTCACCTGTCATGTACAGGATCAGCGAGACCGCAGTGATGTCTGCAACCGCGCCCACTACGCGACGCAGCCTGGAGATTCCCGGGTAAACAAAGACCGAGCCTAATAGCAGCATGGCGATCGATATGTAAGCGATGGCAATAGCCAGTATCTGATCGTGTTGCTGGCCACTGCCTGTAAACCAGGGCGAGATCAGGTATAGAGAGACCAGCACACCGATCGTAGCCCGGTTGAACACCGGACCATGTTCAGCTTCACTGAATTTCTTCAGATAGCGGGCAGCAATCGTATTGGGTAATTCATTACTCATGGTGCCGGACTTAAAAATTTGTTGCCCTGAGTACTGGTCAGGGTGCCGGAACTGAATCTAGTCATCACTGAGTTCATCCTGGATTTGCCTGATCTTCTCGAGGTTTTCAAGGAATGCCTCGACGACATCGGGATCCATGTGAGAGCCCGATGCATTGCGTATATAACCGACGGCATCTTCTAACGACCAGGCTTCCTTGTAGGGGCGCCGGGTGGTCAGTGCATCAAATACATCGACTACCGCCACTATACGTCCTGCCAGCGAAATGGCATCACCCTTCAGACCTCTCGGATATCCCGTACCATCATACTTCTCATGGTGGCTGAGTGCGATCTCTGCACCAAGATTGATGTAGCGGGATGGACTATCCTTGAGGATCTCATGACCGATACCAGGATGCTCCTGCATTATTTCAATCTCCTGCTCATTCAGCGGCCCTTCCTTCAGTAAAATACTGTCCGGTATCCCCACTTTTCCAATGTCATGCATTGGGGCGGCCAATTCTAATTCTTCACAGTCACGCGGTGAAAGCTGCAATGCTTCGGCCAGTAATCGAGTGTAACGTGCTATTCGGAGTACATGATTGCCGGTTCCTTCATCCCTGTATTCACCAGCCTTCGCGAGCCGCAGCAGTGTTTCGCGTTCACGCGCCTGGATTTCACGGGTTCCCTTTACCACCTGCTCTTCCAGCCATTTTGCACGATTATTGATGATCTTCTGTTGTTGGCGCATTTTAAGCAGGTTCTTGCAGCGCGCCCGGCATTCATACTGGTCAATCGGCCTGGTCAGGAAATCCGTCGCACCGGCATCCAGCGCCTGATAGCGAACCGTGAGTTCTTCGATGACTGTAACGACAACCACGGGGACATCGCGGCAACTGCTGATGGCCCGGACCTCCCTTATGAATTGTATGCCATCCATGTCGGGCATCTTGTAGTCTGTCAGAATGAGGTCAGGGGTACGCGACTGAATACATTCAATTGCATCGAATGGAGAGGAAAACACCTTGATTTCAATATTCGGATCGATATCTCTAATAATCTGCTTAAGAATCTGTCGACCCGTACTCTGGTCATCGACAATGACAACGCTGGACTTATTCAAAGGCATCTGTGGCCTCGAAAAGTCAGATTCCGAATCGATTACAGTTAATTTCATGTGTTCTGTTGCCATTTCATATAATCTGTAGCATTTATTAACTGTCATACTACAAAAGTAGGGTAGACTCCAATATTTTTCCACATAAATTTTTATGCTCAGGGTGATTAGCAGTTATTTTACCGGAAAATTCTCAGCTGCCTCCGTTTACCGCGACAGTATTTCCCGGCAAACAGAAGATTTCTGTCTTTCATAGAGCACCTCAGCATCTGTCCTAAGCAAACATGAAAAAAGCCGTTTTTCTTGATCTGGCGACCATTGGCCCGGGAGACCTGTCGCTGCTGCCATTCGAAGACCTGCCTCTTTCCTGGGTGTACTACGACTCTACACCCCCTGAAAAATTGTATAACCGGATAAGAGGTGCGGAAATTATCATCACCAACAAGTGCAAACTAAGTGCTGACTCACTCAAGCATGCCCCGCTACTGAGATACGTCTGTGCGGCGGCTACCGGTTTCAACCATATCGACGTCGATGCGGCTTACCGCAAAGGCATAGCCGTTTCCAATGTCCGTGATTATGCCACGCCTTCTGTTGTACAACACGTTTATGCCCTGATTCTGTCACTATCTACCAGACTTATGGATTATCACTCTGCTATTAAGGATGGGGCCTGGCAGCGCAGTGAAAACTTCTGCCTGCTGGACTATCCAATTGAAGAGGTCTCGGGTAAAACACTGGGTATCATTGGCTATGGGACACTGGGACAGGCGGTTGCGAAAGTGGCTCCTGCACTGGGCATGGAGGTCCTGATCTGCCAGCACCTTCATAGCGGCGCTGAGTCTGGCCGCCTTGAGCTTGAAGAACTGCTTTCCACCGCTGACATCATTAGCCTGCACCTGCCACTGAATGAAAAAACGACCAGGCTGATCGGTGAACGCGAAATATCTCTGATGAAACCGGGTTCCCTGCTGATCAATACCAGTCGTGGCGGTATTGTAGATGAAAAGGCGCTGGCTGATGCATTGAAACTAAAGCATATAGGCGGTGCAGGCATTGACGTCCTGGCGGCAGAGCCACCAGTCGATGGCAGCCCACTATTAGAGGTAAATATTCCAAACCTGATCATCACGCCGCATACGGCCTGGGCCAGCAGACAGAGTCGGCAGCGGCTGGTTGATCAGGTTGCAGATAATATCCGGTCTTTTCTTGCTGGCGATATCGCTTACCGTGTTGGCCAGGCTTTATAGGTCTTTTATTCTCACTCGCCAGCATTAGTCTTTATCTGGAAAGTATGTTTTCACACAACCCTGATTCAAACAGAAAGCCTGCATCTTTGATTGAATACTTGTAGGGTAAAGTTAAACTGCCCATTTACTAAGTGACCCATAAGTGAGATTCAAATTTTCTGATTCCAGTAACTACAAGCAGCATTATTGGTAGCTGAATTACAATAAAAGCAGCGGCAAACACAACAATTTCAGTATGCCCCAACAAGGTTGCACCGGTTATTGCTGCAATACCTAAATTTCTGACGGGTAGTTCAAATAAGATAGCGATACTCTGTTCTTTATTCACAGCAATAAAACGGCCAATCCAAAAACCGGCCAGCAAAAGAATTACATTGAAGGCAATGGCAATAAAAATAATGGAATAAATTTGTTGCCAAAGATAAACCGCCTGCTCCCAGCAAATAAATAGAATCAATGCCAGTAAAGCTATCAGAGTAATACGTTGAAAGACAGCACGGTAGCGCAGATACCCGCTGTTAAAAAAATATCGCAATAGTATCCCACAGCAAATCGGTATCAATAATAATAAAAATAACTGGCTTATTAATTGAGTAGCAGGCACCACAATCATTGATGCTGTATCAAGCAATAAATAAAAACCAGCTTCTATAAATAGAGGCAGGGTCACAAATGATAAAAGTGTGGATAAAACGGTTAAACTGACTGAAAATGCCACATCACCTTTTGCCAGATAGG
>JAUWVE010000125.1 GCA_030617565.1 Gammaproteobacteria bacterium
CAGACTAAGGACTAAGGACTAAGGACTAAGGACTAAGGACTAAGGACTAAGGACTAAGGACTAAGGACTAAGGACTAAGGACTAAGGACTAAGGACTAAGGACTAAGGACTAAGGACTAAGGACTCTCAGTATCGTAACCGATTTTTCTTTCGTCTTTCGTCTTTCGTCTTGAAACTTGAAACTTGAAACTTGAAACTTGAAATCAATACAAACTTTCCTCACCTTCGGGCCGTGACTTAAACCGCCGGTGTACCCAAAAATACTGTTCCGGCATTTCACGAATGCCCTGCTCGATAGCTTCATTCATGCGCCGGGCATCTTCCACTGGATCTTTTGTGGGAAAACCTTCAAGCGGTGGTAAAAATATCACTTCGTAACCTCTGCCCTGCGGCAGCATTTTTGTGAAGCACGGCACAACAACAGCCTTGCTTAAACGAGCAAAACGAGAAAACCCGGGCGTTACCGCTGTCTGAATACCAAAAAAGGACGCGAACACTTTATCACCAGAGCCCGGATCCTGATCCGGCAAATAGTAGAATGGGACACCAGTACGCATCATTTTAACTACCTTGCGCATATCGGCCTTTCTTTCGACCATTATGCCGCCAAAGCGACTTCGCCCTCTTCGCACCAGGAAATCAATCAAAGGATTTCTAATTGTTTGATACATACTGAACATTGGTCTTTCGGATGAAAGTACTAATCCTGCGATTTCCATTGCGACGAAATGGGGTGCCAGCAATATGACGGGCCTCCCGTCAGCAATTACCTGGTCATAATAATGACGGTCACGCATGGTCACCAGGCCCTGCAATCTGCGCAGCGATGCAAACATATTGATGCCTATGGTCAGTGCCGCCTGCCCCAGAACCTTGAAATGCGCCTTCATTAAGGCTTCAATTTGATCACTATCAAGCTCAGGAAAACACAGCTCGAGGTTGGTTCTGACAATATGCAACCGACGCCCTGCGACTCGATACAGAATAACACCCAGACCTCTACCAAAAAATGCAGTTACAGGCATTGGCAGTAGACTAATCAGCCAAATCAGCAGGATACCAAACCAGGTCAGCCAGTAGCGCGGATGCGCAAATTGAAGGGCACCTCTAATAATTCTGGATGTATCAGATTGAGATTCAAAAGCAGTCATATCAAGGCAAGGATCGCACGGAATAGCATGTTATTGCGAAGATACTTAACGTAGAGATGGCTGGTTTTGTGACCGAAGGAAATGCCTGTGGTAGATTCAATATGATTATTCATGAATTATTAGAGGGTGCCCTTAACCATCAGTAAAGCGCTTCTTCGCCTGCCGGGCGCGTTTTAAATAACTTGAAAGTCCAGGCGTACATCTCCGGCATTCTTCTTATCCCCCTCTCAAGCGCCTGGTTCATGTTTGTTGCATCGATGCCATCGTCACCTGACGGGAAGTTTTCCAGAGCCGGGTCGATATACAGTTCGTAGCCTCTGCCTCCGGGCAGGCTGTACATAAATACTGGCAACACTTTGGCATTACCCAGACGTGCCAGCATCGACAAACTGGTCACTGTCCAGCTTTGAACACCAAAAAAAGGAGAAAAGACGGAAGCCGGTGAGCCAAAATCTTCATCAGGCATAAAATAACCAGTGTATCCTTTACGCAGAAAGCGGACCATTGGTCGCATGCCCTGCTCACGATTCACCACCTGATTGCCATTTTGCCTACGGCCACGGTACACCATCCAGTTCAATAGCGGGTTGTTCAATGGTTTCATCATTGTCACGCCAGGTCGCAGGGGTGAGATATATTGACCGCACAAATCGACTGTCAGCAAGTGCCCGGTTAACAACACGACATTCTGCCCCTGGCCAATAAGTTCCTGATACCTTTCTATCCCATGCACCGTTGTCAATCTTTGCAGGCGACTTGAAGATGCCCACCAGCTGATAGCCAGATCAAATATACTTGCGCCATAGGCTTCAAAATGTCGTAACACCAGTTGCTCCCTTTGCTCAGTTGACATCTCAGGAAAGCAGAGATCAATATTTATCCTTGCGATACGCCTGCGCTTCTCATTTCTACGATAGAACTGCCGTCCCAGAAAGCGGCCCATGCTATGCTGCACAGGCAGAGGCAACATCACCAATAGCCTTAACAGGGCCAGGATCATCCACAAGGGCCAGTATCTCGGGTACAGAAATGCCCACTTAAAGTGATTCTGCCGAGCAGCTTTTTCTGCTGGTTTTTCTTTATTTTGAGACATAGCCCGGATATTGATCAAATGATAGGGATGACGACTCACAGTTTATCAGGCATTATTATGCCATGGATAATAAGGAAGCCCTGATACGTTTTTACCGCCTGCTGCGCCAGCATGGACTGAATGACTCACACAGCGGTAACATTTCATATTTGCATGAAAGTGATTTTTTTATCACGGCTACCGGATCCTGTGCAGATCTCGCCGAAGCAAAAGATATTATCCATTGCACCATGGATGACACACCGGTTCCTGAGGCCTCGCTGGATCAACATGCTCATCGCGCAATCTACCGCCATAACCCGGAAGCACGTGCTGTCATACACAGCCATAATCCCTATACCGTTGCACTAACACTTAACGGTGAAGACTTCATACCTGTTGACCTTGAAGGACAGTACTATTTTCCACGTGTACCGGTCATTTCGATTAGCTTCAAAACCTATTTCGAACACTCGCCCATTCTTATCGCCACGGCGCTGGCTGAATATCCGGTGGTCGTCGTGCGCGGACATGGCGTTTATGCACAGGGTAAGTCGTTGGAGCTGGCTTACAAATGGGTCAGCTCACTCGAACAATCAGCGAAAACAGCCTTCCTGGCACGGCAGGCCGGCACCTTCAGTGATGACCACGAACTGACACGGGAATAGATCATCGACGCAACTGTGGACAAGGATATGCCACCTGGCTTTGATGACACTTCTGTCACTGTATTAAAGGGAATTGCAGCACGCGTCGCTGAGCGCCTGCAACGCCTGGGCATTGAAACCATTCAGGATTTACTTTTCCACCTGCCGGCACGCTATGAAGATCGCACCCAGCTTCGTCCCCTGGGCAGCCTGCAGGCCGGACATGAAGCAATGGTACAGGGCACAATCGAGCTAACTGAGGTTCGCTTTGGCCGCCGCCGCATGCTGCTAAGCCGAATATCCGATGGCACAGGTTTTCTTACATTACGCTTTTTTCACTTCTCCGCTGCCCAGCAAAGGAGCCTGGCAAAAGGCTCTATCATTCGCTGCTATGGCGAACTTAGACGCAGTGGCACAGATCTTGAGATGGTTCACCCGGAATACAGGATCATTGACCCGGATGTGGCACAGACCATCGAACAAACCCTGACCCCGGTCTATCCGACTACCGAGGGCGTACACCAGCTGTCATTACGCCGCTTTACCGAACAGGCTATCGTGCAGCTGGCTCAACAACCTGAGCGACTGCCGGAACTGCTGGACACACCACTTTGTAAGAAAATGAATCTACCGTTACTGGCAGACTCTCTGCAATATATTCACCGCCCGCCAAAAAAGGCCGACACGCAGCAACTGCAGCAGGGCATACACCCCATGCAGAGACGTCTCGCGCTGGAGGAACTGCTTTCGCATCATTTATCGATAAGACAATTGCGCAGCCAGGCAAAAGACAGTCACTCTCTGCAAATTAAACAGGCAACAAAACTGACTGCGGATTTCATCAGAAACCTGCCTTTTTCCTTAACCGGTGCCCAGCAGCGTGTCATCGGTGAAATATTCAGCGACCTCGGTCAGAAAACTGCAATGCAGCGCCTGCTACAGGGAGATGTCGGTTCCGGCAAGACAATCATCGCTGCACTGGCTGCGCTGGCGGCCATACGTGGAGGCTACCAGGCCGCACTGATGGCCCCCACTGAGTTGTTGGCTGAACAGCACCTGCAAACCCTGTCTCAATGGTTAGATCCATTAGGTATAAACCTCTCACTGCTGACGGGTAAACTGCCGGCACCTGAAAAACGCCGCATCCTGGCCGCCATGGAAACAGGCGATTGCGACCTGGTCATCGGCACGCATGCCCTTTTCCAGGATGACTGTAAATTTGCCCGCCTGGGATTGATCATTGTCGATGAACAGCATCGCTTCGGCGTACATCAGCGGCTTGCACTGCGTGAAAAAGGCCGACATGGGAAATACGTTCCACACCAGTTAATCATGACCGCAACGCCCATACCCCGCACCCTGGCAATGACTGCTTATGCCGATCTTGACACATCGATTATCGATGAGCTCCCGCCCGGCCGGCAACCGGTAGAAACAGCGGTAATGCCGGATACAAAACGCGCTGAAATCATCAGTGGTGTAAAAAATGCCTGCGAGCAAGGTCGGCAGGTGTACTGGGTCTGCACGCTGATCGAAGAATCGGAGGCATTGCAGTGCCAGGCAGCAGAAGTCACGGCAGAACTCTTATCAGAAACACTAGACGGCCTTCGTATCAGCCTGATACATGGCAGAATGAAAGCAGCAGAAAAAGAATTGGTAATGGAGGATTTCCGTAATGGTAAAACAGATATCCTGGTTGCCACAACCGTCATCGAGGTTGGTGTAGATGTACCCAATGCCAGCCT
>JAUWVE010000022.1 GCA_030617565.1 Gammaproteobacteria bacterium
ACCGCTGTCACACCGACTTCTGCTGCGGCATCAAGACCATCCCTGAAGGGAAAAAAGGCATCTGAGGCAAGCACCGAACCTTCCACATTAAGCCCGGCATCGGCGGCTTTGATGGCTGCAATCCTTGCGCTGTAGATACGAGACATCTGTCCGGCACCGACGCCTATGGTCATATGATCACGCCCATAAACAATGGCATTTGATTTAACATACTTGGCAACCTTCCAGGTAAACAGTAAATCTTCTATCTCACGCACATCGGGTTTACGCTGGGTAACAATCTTCAGGTCCTTAGCTGTGATCACGCCGAGGTCACGATCCTGAACCAGCAGGCCGCCACTCACACGCTTGAAGTCCAGCCCTGCGGTTGGCAGGTCCGACCACTGACCACAGGCCAGCACACGCACATTTTTCTTTTCTGATAGAACTTCCTGTGCCTCTTTATCGATCTCGGGAGCAATAATGACTTCAACAAACTGTCGATCAATAATGGCCTTCGCCGTATGTGCATCCAGCGTTTGATTGAAAGCGATGATGCCGCCAAAAGCCGAGGTGGGATCAGTGCTATAAGCATGGTCATAGGCCGCGATGAGGCTGTCAGATTCTGCTACACCGCAAGGATTTGCATGTTTGACGATGACACATGCAGGGCCATTATTGAATGACTTGACGCACTCCAGTGCGGCATCGGTATCGGCCATATTATTGTAGGAAAGCTGTTTGCCCTGGTACTGCTTTGAAGTTGCGACACTGGCTTCAGAATATCCCTGTTCAACATAAAAAGCAGCGCGCTGATGTGGATTCTCGCCATAGCGCATTTCCTGTACCTTCTTCACCTGTAAGCTGTAGGTGCGAGGAAATTCTTCTTTTTCTCCGCTTGCAGGCAGACAGCCAAAGTAGTTGGCAATGGCACCGTCATAACGTGCGGTATGCTCGAAAGTTTTGATCGCCAGATCATAGCGTGTAGCTTCAGACACACCGCCCTCATTGCCGGCAATTTCATCGAGTACGCGTTGATAATCTGCACTGTCAGTCAATACTGTGACCGCTTTATAATTCTTGGATGCCGCACGCAACATAGCCGGGCCGCCGATATCTATATTTTCGATTGCCGTTTCAAGATCAGTACCCGGATTGGCAACCGTCTTCTCGAATGGATATAGATTGACCACCAGTAAATCAATGGCCTGTATGCCGTGTTCCTGCATGACGTCTTCATCAACACCGCGACGCCCCAGCAGGCCGCCATGTATCTTCGGGTGTAAAGTTTTTACACGCCCGTCCATCATTTCGGGGAAGCCGGTATAAGACGATACTTCAATAACGTCTATACCATTTTCCATTAGCAGATTGGCCGTACCGCCAGTTGAAAGAATCTCAACATCCTGTGCGGCAAGCGCACTGGCAAATTCAACAATGCCTGATTTATCTGAAACGCTGATCAGTGCGCGTTTAATTAAAATTCGGTTTTCCTCAGACATGATGTAATCCTGTTAAATGAAATAGTTGGAATATTATTGTGTGCTGTCTGTAGCAATAAAGACTGGTGTGTTTCTAATTCAGTCCGTGATCACGCAGTTTCTTGCGCAGGGTATTACGATTAATGCCCAGCATCTGTGCGGCCCGGCACTGATTATTCTCAGCACGTTGCATGATAATTTCCAGCAGGGGTTTTTCAACCTGTGAAACCACCATATCATAAAGATCTGCAGGGGTCTCACCATTAAGATCTTTCAGATACAGCTTGAGTGAATCACTGACACAGGCTGCCAAAGGACGATTTTTTCCTTTGCTCATGCCGCGGCATCTCGCAGGTCAGCAGTTGTTAAAAATGCATCCACCTTTGCCAGTTGCTCGGCTGATGATTCCACCTGCATAATTTCTCTTCTAAATTCATTGCTACTGAAAAACCCCTTGCTGTACCAGGCAATATGCTTACGTGCAGTGCGTACACCGGTATATTCACCATAGAAATCATAAAGTTCCTGCAGATGGGCCAGCAGCACATCTCTCACTTCTGAAATATCAGGTGGTGGCAGCTGCTGCCCCGTTTCAAGATAGTGATTAATCTGGCTAAATATCCAGGGGTTTCCCCGTGCAGGCCGGCCGATCATTAAGCCGTCAGCACCAGTTAAGGTCAGCACTTTTGCTGCTTTTTCCGGGGTGCTGATGTCACCATTTGCGATAACTGGAATGTTTACCTGCTGTTTAACCTGGCGTATTGTTTCATATTCCGCTTCGCCACGAAAAGCACATTGCCGTGTGCGCCCATGGATCGCCAGTGACTGAACACCGGACTGTTCTGCAATCTCGGCAATCCGGCAGGCATTTCTGCTGTCTGGATCCGTACCTGTGCGTATTTTCAGTGTCACAGGCACTTCAACACTATTCACCACTTTATCAAGAATCCGGGACACAAGATCTTCATTGGCAAGCAAAGCGGAACCCGCCTGTTTATTACAAACCTTCTTCGCCGGGCAGCCCATGTTGATATCGATTATATCTGCGCCGAAGCGAACATTTTCCTGCGCGGCCAGTGCCAGTATGTCAGGGTCGGCACCTGCAATCTGCACCACCACCGGACCAGGCTCCCCCTCATGGTTGATACGTTGACGGGTTTTTTTATTTTCCCACACCATGGCATTGGCGCTGATCATTTCAGATACAGCCATGCCTGCGCCCAATGAGCGGCAAAGCTTGCGGAATGGTCGATCAGAAATTCCTGCCATCGGGGCAAGAACAAGCTGATTCGGCAATGTATGCGGGCCGATCTGCATGTCTTTTGAATACTTTTTGCCTACCTGTGCTCTGAAATCTGTGTGTCAGTAGCTGAGAATATTGGTAAAAAAACTTCGTGAAGGAGCAGATAATACCCTTATACACGCTGTCTGTAAAAGAGCATTAGGAACCTTACTTCGATCCCTCCAGCCAGTTTTGACTGACGGGTCGCAACTCAAAACCGTCCACCCTTATCGATGGCGTACGAAAACGTATATTTATATCTACCGCTTCATTGGGCATCATCACAGCAGGCCTCTCCTTTGCCAGATACTTGTCCTGCGTAACGACGCGACGACTAATCATATTTCCCGCCCGGTCAGTCAGGGTCAGTTCGAGTGCGGGAAAAGATTGTGACCTGATATCACGGTTGGCCAGAATACTGGATACCTTGAAGCCGCCATCACGCCCGGCCAGCGGGGTTAATCTGCTTGATAACTGGTCAATCTCACCGAGATTCTGGATTTCAGGAACTGTACAGCCCGAAATTCTACAACCAGCCTCCAGTAAAGGTCTGAGCGGAGTAATACGCACCAGCTTGTCCATGTAAAAATACCCGACCTGACCAAACAGAGTAATAATCAGTACACTGATAATTGCTAGAAGTGAGTATTTACCTACCCATACAGGTAACACTGGTTGATCCCTGCCACGATTCAGACTTTTTATAAGCTGCGTTTGATCATCGGCTATTGCCGGCTCCTTCAATGCCTTTTTCTGCCCCATGCCCAGTGGCATCAGCTTTTTTATGTAACCAGCAACAGAGTTAGTCCTGTCTTTGTTTCGGTTTTCTGCAGCCGGTAGTTCACTCCCGTCTTCCCCATCAGAAGGGAATAAGGCATCAGTCAGATCAATATCAGCATCGGAGCTTAGAACAATTTCCTCTACATTCCTGTTAGCGTCCTCTGCATCGTCTTCGATCTCTGCTGCCGATAAAGCAGACTCAATTTGCTCCTTGCTGATATTAGCCTCTTCCAGCATGGCGTTTATTTCCATGGTGTCTTCGTAATTCAGTGCAGACAGTTCACCTGGCTCGGGAAAATCATCAAGGCCATGGAATAGCTCATCCTGCTCGTCTGTATTCAGCGAAATTGGAACATATGCCTCATCGATTTCCTCCTTTTCCGATGTAATAAAGACCGATTCGTCAATATCTTCATCCTCACTATCCCGGGAAAATTCCTCATCTTCCATTTTCGGCAATGAATCGATAGAAAAAAACTCATCAGCATCCACCACCTCACCAGCAGTCGAAAAGGCATCATCAGCGACAGAACTTTTACTCACTTCTTCAAGTGGCTCAGGGGAGGCTTCCTCCTCATAGCTTTCAAGTTTAGGCATGCTGTCAATGGTCTCTGTCACAGCAGCAGTCAACCCTGCATCTTCTTCCTCACCCTCCAGCAAGTCTTCGTCCATCGCTGCAGCATCATCAAGCAAGCTGCCATCGACCCGTTCATCTTCCTGCATTGCACTCAACAGCGGGTCTCTGGCGACAGGTGCTTCTACAGCCTGTCCATCTGCAGGCAGTGCGACTATTGATGGCTCAACAATTATCGGCGTGTCGATTTTTAGTTCATCATCAGGCAATACCGGTAGACTTTCTTCAACATCAGCTTCACTAACTTCTGCTGTACCTTCATCTTCACCTGCTGCCGGCAGGTTAAACTCATCATCACTTTCATATTTGGCCTCGCTGCCAGGCCACATACTTTCTGCACTTAATGAGCCCGTTGCAGGTTCATCATCAAACTCAGATTCCAGTACCGGGCCATGCTGGTCAAGGGTAGAAATCTCACTGGTAAATGAAGGTGTTTGCAGGATAGTCAGATCCTTTATCGGGGTGACTTCGTTATTCGCCTCTTCAGTGGCCTCTGTTTCACCATCGTCGTCATTCGCGTCAAAATATAACAGGCTCTCCTGGCGTTTATTTAATTCAGGCTCAGGTGATAGAGAGTGGATGTCATCCATCTCCGGCTCAGGAAAAGGCTCCAGGTCAATATCAGGAGTCAGGTCAGAGGCCCCGCCAGCTGCCGAATCTTCCTGATGTGCTAGTGATCCCGTTTCTTCTCCATCACTTTCTGCAGCTTGTGTTTCAGGAGCTGCTGCAGTACCCGCCGCTTTCTCCATAATACTGAATGTAAAGCCTGAACTCCTGCTGCCTGGCAACCCTTTTATACTGGCGCTAGCTTTTGTACCGGCGCCAGCAGGCTCTTCGATAAAATTATTGCGCGGGTCGTCAGTAAGGTTCCAGCTTGAGTTGAAAACTGAATAGCAATTACCACAGCGTACCAGGCCCTCGTGAGCTTTGATGTCCTTGTCGGACACCATAAATACTGACTGGCATTTCGGGCACTGTGTGAACATTATTACATTGTACCTTTTATAGGTGCGGATTTTTCCTTTACTGTCATCATAAGCCAGTCGCCATCTTTTTCCACCTGCAGAATATTGCCCGGCGCAAACACATCAACTACCAAAGCTTCCTGTGTGCGCAGTATACCTGAAAGCACCAGCACTCCCTGGGGTGCCCGCAATTCCAGTAAATGCGACTTTAATTCAATTAATGTCCCGGCAAGGATGTTGGCAAAAACGATATCACCTGAACTGTTTGCAGGCAGCTGGCCCGGCAATACAAGTTCCAGTTTGTCACTTACATTATTGATTTCAGCATTGCTACCGCTCGCCTGCAGGGCCTGGGGATCGATATCTATACCCAGCGCACTGGCAGCGCCCAGCTTGAGGGCGGCGATTGCCAGTATGCCGGAACCACATCCGAAATCGATTATGGCTTTATCTTCAAGCTGCTGTTTCGCCAGCCACTGCATACACAAAGTCGTGGTTTCATGCGTGCCGCTGCCGAAGGCCAGCCCGGGATCCAGCATAACATTAGTTGCGTCAGGATCTGGAACATCAGACCAGGTCGGGCAAATCCACAGATCAGGTCCGTACTGTATTGGCTGGAAACGGTCCATCCAGCAACGCTCCCAGTCCTGGTCTGGCAGGCTCTCTACACGATAGTCCGGCAGCTTGTCAGGTGCAAAACTACCAGAGAGCTCTGCTATGATTGTATCCAGCCCCTGCTCTGCATTGAACAGACCCGTTGCCAGGCTATTGTCCCAAACCGGTGATTCGCCATTCAGCAGGTCAAATAGCGGATGGTCGCCGTCATCTTCGATAGTGACGGCCTGTGCCCCTGCAAGCTCCAGCCGCTCGGTGACAAAATCCAGCTGGCCTTTCTCTACCGCAAACGTAATCTTCAGCCAGGACATCAAGCGGTATTGGTTATATTTTTCTCAAGGTAGTGAATATCGAACTCGGCACTTTTGAAGCCATGATCCGAAATAATTCTGCGGTGCAAAGGAATATTGGTTTTAATCCCGTCGATGATGACTTCACTCAAGGCACTGGACATTCTCGCCAGCGCCTCTTCCCGGTCTGCTCCATGGGCAATAAGTTTGCCAATCATGGAGTCATAGTGCGTGGGTACGAAATAATTGCTGTATACATGCGAATCAACGCGTATACCGGGCCCGCCGGGTGCATGAAACTGGGTAATTCTTCCCGGCGAAGGCATAAATGTATCGGGATCTTCTGCATTGAGACGGCACTCTATCGCATGCCCCCTTATCTCGATATCATCCTGCGTAAAGGGCAGTGGTTCACCTGCCGCTATCAGTATCTGTGCCTTGACGATATCAATCCCTGTAATCATTTCTGTTACCGGATGCTCAACCTGGACACGTGTATTCATCTCAATGAAAAAGAATTCTCCCTTCTCGTAGAGAAATTCAAAAGTACCTGCACCGTGATATCCAATCTGGCGGCAGGCTTCGGCGCAACGCTCACCAACAGCATTACGCTGCTCTTCTGTAATACCCGGCGCGGGAGCTTCCTCTACCACCTTCTGATTACGACGCTGCATAGAGCAATCGCGTTCGCCCAGATGTACCGCATTGCCATGTTTGTCAGACAACACCTGGAATTCAACATGGCGCGGGTGCTCCAGATATTTTTCCATGTAGATGTCAGGATTATTGAAGGTGGCATCGGCCTCTGTGCGCGTCAGCACTATCGCGTTCAACAATGCAGATTCAGTATGCACTACACGCATACCACGTCCACCACCACCGCCCGAGGCCTTGATGATTATGGGATAGCCAATTTTTGATGCAATAGCGAAATTGGTCTCATCATCAGTACCCAGCACGCCATCTGAACCCGGGACACAGGGGACCTTTGACTCATGCATAGACTGAATTGCTGAAACCTTGTCACCCATAGTGCGTATGTTCGCTGCCGTGGGGCCGATAAAGATAAAGCCACAGGCCTCCACCAGCTCTGCAAAATCCGCATTTTCTGACAAAAACCCGTAGCCCGGGTGTATCGCATCGGCATCCGTGACCTCTGCCGCACTCAAAATAGCGGGAATATGCAGGTAACTTTGGCTAGCTTGAGCAGGCCCGATACAGACGGATTCATCTGCAAGCTTGACATACAGGGCCTCCCGGTCAGCCTCCGAATACACCGCTACAGTCTGGATACCCATCTCCCGACAGGCTCGCTGGATACGTAGGGCAATTTCGCCGCGGTTGGCAATGACGATCTTGTTTATCATGGTCTAATCGATGATGAAAAGTGGTTCACCAAACTCTGTCGGGTCACCGGGTTCTTTAAGTATCGCGATGACTGTACCAGCCTTGTCCGACTCAATTTCATTAAAGATTTTCATCGCTTCGATGATACACAGGGTATCGCCAACCTTCACCTTGCTGCCTACTTCAACAAAATTTTTCGACTCGGGTGATGGTGATGCATAGAAGGAGCCTACCATGGGTGAAGTGACAGCATGACCGTCAGGAATACCTGCATTGTCATCAACCTCTTCCCCGGCACTCTCAACTGCAGCGGGGGCAGGTGCGGCAACGGCTGCAATAGCGGGTGCCGCCACGACCGTTTCTACAACTGCTGAATTTCGACTGATACGGATGGCATCATCACCTTCCTTGATTTCAATCTCTGCAAGCCCTGAGTTTTCAAGCAACTCAATCAGTTTTTTAATTTTACGAATATCCATTTTAAGGAACCTCTGATTTATTCTGGAATAAGTAGATTGCGATCTAAAATACTCAGATTTAAAGCGCAAGCCGCACGGAATAACTGGCTATTGCGAAGGTTTGGAATGAAGAAGCTGGATATTTTAGGCGTGAGATATGAGTTCATGAGTAGATAAGAGGATCCTTAACCTTTGGATGTCATAGTGTTATCGATTGCAGCGCGCAACGCCAGGGTGTATCCAATCGGACCCAGCCCCGATATCACGCCCTTTGCCAGGTCCGACAAAAGGGATTTTTGGCGAAAGGGTTCGCGAGCATGCACATTGGAAAGATGAATTTCAATAAAGGGTACTGCAACAGCTGCCAGTGCATCACGTATTGCAACACTGGTATGGGTAAAAGCGGCGGGATTAATGAGAATAAAATCCATCTCGGCCGCATGTTGAATTCTTTCAACCAGCTCGTGTTCGGCATTGCTTTGCATGAACTCCAGTTCAACGCTATTTTCATCGGCAAGCAGCTGGCAATCAGAATTAATACTGGCCAGCGTCGCTGAACCATAATGTTCAGGCTCGCGTTTTCCCAGCATATTCAGGTTTGGTCCGTGTAATATAAGTATTTTAGTCATCGTACAGAGCTGTTTCAGACCAATAGTTTAAGAACAAAAACAGGGTGTAAAATAGAGATACCCAATCTTCATTGTATGTTGCCTAATCACCGGGGAATTGTCCAGTTAGATGTATAATTAATGGATTTACGGTGATTTTAATAGCAATTAAACACCGGTTACAGGTAACTTTCTATCAATTCTTCCAGTTCCTGACGGCTGAATTGACCTGTCTTGAAGTGAACGGCATTGCCCTTGCGATCAAACAATATGCTGTAGGGGAGGGCACCGGTATGGTTTCCCAGCTTCGCCATCAAAGACAACCCGTCCTTTTCACCATCCAGCAGGGGGTAATCGATACCTAGAGAGTCACGAATCCGCAAAGCTTTTTGCACATTGTCGACTGATATCCCCACCACCTCGAAGCCGTCATCCAGATTTTTCTTTCGCAGCGACAAAAAAATCGGGATCTCTTCAAGACAGGGCGGGCACCAGCTTGCCCAGAAGTTCACCAGCAGCAGCTTTCCCTGCCACTGTGCTAATGACTGCCTGTTACCGTTCAGATCAGGTAATTCTATCTGCTCAAGCTGGATAACAGCTGACGGTTCTTCCCTGTCAGACAATGAGTTTATATAGAAAGATGCAGCAATCCCTGCCAACAACGCCAGCCCGGCAAACAGCCAATTTTTTGACATTAGCGGGTGTCGGCTGCTTTTGTGGCTTTTTCTATTGTTTTCGTGAACTCGGCCCCATCCTGATAGCCAATGACACGCAGATTTCGAATCTCCTGCCCATCCAGCCCAAAGAATAACAGGGCGGGTGGGCCAAACAGACTGAATTTCTTTAACACCGCCTTGTCTGCCGCATCATTTGCCGTCAGATCAAGCCGTAACAGGCTGTATCCGGATAGCGCACTGACGACAGAAGGTGTTTTGAATGTGGTATTTTCCATGCGCACACATTCCACGCACCAGTCGGCAAAAAAATCAACAAAGACCGGCTTGCCTTCGTTCACCGCACTGCTTACTGCCGCTTCAAGTGCCGGCAGGCCTTTGATCTCTTCAAACTTCAATTCTGACCCTGAGTACTCAGAACCACCCTGCATATTGACAACCTGCATAGAACCGGAAACCTTTTCCAGCGGGTTCAAGACATCCGTAGCACCTGTCAGCGAACCAATAAACAGTGCAATACCGTAGAGCATAAGGATGATGCCTGTTCCTTTCCAGAGACGCTGCCAGCCACCTGCCTGATCCGGCAGCGAGTCAAAGGCACGCATATACGTTGCAGAAACAATCAACAGGGCCGCCCACAAAATCATGGTGACAGCCGCCGGCAGTATCCGTTCAAGCAGCCAGATTGCGACCGCCAGCATCAGCACACCGAACACGGCTTTTACTGCATTCATCCAGGTACCGGCCTTCGGCAGCAAACTGCCAGCTGAGGCACCGATAATCAATAGCGGTACACCCATACCCAGCGACATCACAAACAGAGCGATACCACCCAGTAAAAAGTCCCCGCTCTGCCCTATATACAGTAAAGCACCGGAGAGGGGGGCTGCCACGCAGGGACCAATGATCAATGCCGATAGCGCACCCATTACAAAAACACCACTGTAGGCACCGCCGGGTATCTTATTGGATTTTTCGGTCAGTTTAGTCTGCAGCCCGGCAGGCAGTTGAAGATCATAGAAACCGAACATAGAAAATGACAGCAATACAAATACCAGTGCCGAGATGGCGAGCACCCAGGTACTCTGGAATGCAGACGACAACAACTCACCGGTCAGCCCGGCAAGCATGCCGGCAAAGGTATACATAATAGTCATGCCAAGAACATATACTACGGAAAGCATGAAGGCCTTTTTGCGTGTGATATCCGCACCCTGGCCAACAATAATCCCGGACAGGATGGGGATCATCGGAAACACACAGGGCGTCAGCGATAGCGCAAGACCAAACAGAAAGAAGGCAATGATCGTGGAGAAGACACTGCCGCCGGCCAGCATCGCCATCACATTTTGTTCTTCTGACACCTCGGCCATCGAATCCGTTACAGACACGCTGCCGGATGAACTACTTTTTTCGGCATCCGGGGCAACCGGCATGCTGGATATCCCGTCACCGCTAATACCATCGCCCAGGGTAACATCTACCGTCTTGTTTATCGGTGGATAGCAAATACCTTTATCGGCGCAACCCTGATATTTGGCGATCAGCTGGAATTTTCCATCAGTACTTTGCCCTGTCAGGGCTAAATCAATAACAAAGTTATAATGATAAACCTCAGTACGACCAAGAAACTCATCTTCTTTGATGTCGCCAGCAGGCAGCTGATAGGGTTGAATGCTGATACCGGGGGTGGCACTTTCGAAGGCAAACTTCTCCCTGTAAAGATAGTAATTTTCAGCAATAAGCAGGGACACTGTCACCTTATCAGCAGCAGTAGAAATGACGCTAAGCTGGAACGCTTCATCGGGTGGTAAAAACTCATTTTCTCCAGCACTTTGCTCAAGCAATGATGCCAGCCCGGATCGTTTAGCTGGTGTTGATGAAGGCTTTACAGCGGGGGAGGGGGAGGCTGCGGTTACTACTGGCAAGGTAATTTTTAGTTCTTTGCTTATGGGAGGATAACAAACGCCTATCGGTTCATTACAGCCCTGGTATACCACCCTGAGAACAGCATCTTCCTGATTTTTATCACTGCGTATAACCGGCAATTCAATCGTGGCCGACTTTTTGTATATTTCCACTACGCCAAAAAAATCATCCTTCTTGCTAATGGCAGCAGGCATCAAAGGCTTGTCGAGGCGGCTGGAAGAACCTTTTAACTCAAACGAGAATTTATTCTGGTAAAGGTAATAACCCGGAGCAACCTTCCATTTTAGCGTGATCCTGTCTGCACTTATGACAGGCTCAGCCAGCGCAAATGCCTGGTCCGGCTCGAGTAAATCATCCTGTGACCATGCGTGAACATTCGTCAGCAGTAACAATACCGCCAGCAGCGCACGAGTCATAAAAATAGCTCTCTTCATCTGTGTCACTCTGATTTGTTTTTATCCGGGTGCAGGACCCAATTAAGATAATCTGGTAACCCACCAGCAACTGAGACAGTGATGATCTCTGGAAGTTCGTAAGGATGCATGTCCAGAACACTTTCCTCCAATGCATGGTAGTTGTCCGACGGGCATTTTATCAGCATTAACGACTCATTGTCCTGCTGCACTTTACCCTGCCATCGATAGAAGGATTTTACCTGAGAGATAATATTGATGCAGACAGCCAGGTTTGACTCAAGCAAAGTGCTGGCAATGCCCTCTGATCGACCCTCAGGACAAGTCACCAGTACCAGTAAAATCCCTGTATCCTCATGTGAAAAAGCTTTGTTGGACATATCGTATCCTTTGCGGGAACCTTTATTAATTCAACACAGCCGTTAACTATGAAGAAGTTTATTATTGAGAACTGATAGGCTATTCTTGTCCGTTAACCAACCTATTTGCAAGTATCCTGAACATGCCTGAATCTATCACACCCATCATTTTGCCTGGCGAAAAAGAAATCTGCTTAAGACAGCCAGACGGCGACAATATTCGAGGTTATTTTTACGATACCGGCAATGGCCCGGTAGGCATCTACCTGCATGGCTTTCGCTCCCATAGCAATGGAGAAAAAGCGCTGCGGATAGCACAACATGCCATTTCAATGGACCGTTCATGGCTGCGTTTTGATTTACGTGGACACGGCATATCTGATGGCATCCTGAAAGACCAGATAATCTCATCCGGAGTTTCTGACCTGTTACGGGTTATTGACTGGGTAGGTGACCGACCACTGATTCTGCATGGATCCAGCATGGGAAGCTGGATCAGTCTGCTGGCGGCCATGCGCCACAAACCACGAATTGAAGGCATGATGCTGATCGCTCCCGCCTTCAATTATGTGCAGAACAACCTGTCTACTCTGCCTGAACAGATACAACAGAAATGGCAGTCTGAAACCTACATGAGCTTTCCTGATGCCTATGGCGAGGAGCCCTACTCGCTGAGATATGACATCATGCAGGATGCAGAACAATACGATGTGATGAATACAGATATATCCATTGATGTACCTTTGCATATTGTACACGGTGAGAATGACCCCATAATACCTATTGCTTACACAGATAAATTTATCCGTCACGCACAGTTGCCTAAACTCATATTTGAGAGGATACCGAATGGAGATCATCGCCTGATGGACCATATCCCGCTGATAATTGGCCATATCGACTATATATGGCAGGAGATTTACAAATGAGGGGCCTCCCACTGGGACTTTTGCTGTTCATCCTTGCACCGATTGCGGAAATCTGGCTGATGATTGATATTGGCTCTGTTATAGGGGCCGGCTGGACCGTTCTGATAATAATCGCCACCGCTGTGATTGGTGGCTCGCTGGTTCGATATCAGGGCCTTGGTATCATCACCCGCATGAATCTATCCGCCTCCCGCGGTGAATTGCCCGCCATGGAAATGATAGAAGGCATGAGCCTGCTTATCAGCGGCGTACTGCTGCTGACCCCGGGCTTCATTACCGACACCCTGGGTTTTCTGATACTCATCCCGCCATTACGCCGCTGGTTTGCACTGAACATGCTGAAACGCTTTTTCATCATCCCGAATGCAGCAACCCCGACAGCTGACAGTGATCCGAGTGTCACCACGACAACAATAGAAGGCGAATACCGGCGTATTGATAAATAGCAGTGTTCAGTGTTCAGTGTTCAACTTTATCCCCGTCTTTGCTGAAAACAGAAAACTGAACACCGAAAACTAGCTTCCCCCCTTGTATTTCGCTTAAGCACCCTTATTTGTCTATCAACTTGACATGCTTCGGTGCATGCTTATCAT
>JAUWVE010000181.1 GCA_030617565.1 Gammaproteobacteria bacterium
GTAAAGTCGTTGATTTTCTGCAAACTGGCCCATTGTTTCGAAACACTGCTTTTCAGGAATTAAAACTTGCCGGTAAGGGTGAAGGTGAAATAAAACTTGATGTGTCAATTCCTCTGGCAGATGCCAGTGGCACACGTGTTATAGGGGCATACAATACTACTGGCGCTTCTTTGCAGCTGCCCGATGATTCCTGGATAACAAAGCTTAAAGGCAAGCTTGATTTTACCGAACGTTCACTGTCATCAGGTGGGTTTCAGGGAATGATGCTGGGAGGCCCGCTGACTTTTAGTGTGAAAACACTTAAGCAAGGTCAGCCGCCTGTGATTGAGGTCGAGGCAACAGGTGAGGCGCATACCAGCCAGATGGAGCCAATACTGGGCGACTGGATAGTCAAAGAGCTCAGTGGTAAGGCTGCCTGGCAGGGGAAAATGAAGTTTGATCCAGACGTGGTTAGCCTGAACGTAAATTCTGATCTCACAGGGCTTGCTTCGTCTTTCCCTTATCCGCTGGCAAAAGAAAGTAGCGAAAAACTGCCACTGAAACTGGATGTCAGTTTTTTAGCGGATAACAGGACAAGGCTAGCTTTTTTTATGCCTGGCTTCACCAATGGAAAATTATTTTTTTCTGTGGTGGAAGATGAAATGTCTTTAACAGGTGGATGTTTGCTGGTTGGCAAGAACAAGGCAGCCTGTGATGATAAAGAGGGTCTTTCAGTAGCCGTCGAGCAGGCATTTCTGGATCTTGACCCCTGGGACAACTATATAAAAAGACAGGAAGGTGACGACGGTTTACCAGAAGTATTGACGCGGATGGCAGCTAAAATAGGTACGACATTTTATGCCGGGGTGGATATGGCAGACATAGCTACCAGGTTAGACCGTACAAAGGGAGGCAGCTGGCAGGGAACAATAAGTGGTGAACGGGTAAAAGGTGACATTGAATTTAACTGGGAACGATCTTCACGCTGGGTAAAAATGCAGCTTGCACATTTGATCTGGAATGAAGCAGAAAAAGAAACAACACCTGCAGAAATACCGCAGGATGCTCAAAAGTTCCCCACCCTGAACGTTACCATCAATGATCTGGTATTCCATAAGATGAAACTGGGTCGTTTAAGTATGCAGGGGGAGCCAACAGTAAATGACTGGGAACTGCAATTACTGAAGCTTGACAGGCCGGACATGAAGGTTGTAGCCAATGGACACTGGCTAGGACAGGGTGATGATCATACATCAAGTTTTGATGTGGACTTCACCAGTTCTGATATGAGGACAACGCTGGCAGCTCTCGACTATGATATTGATTTAGAGAGTGAACTGTTTCGTACTACAGGGTCTATTTCGTGGAATGCAGCTCCCTATGAATATGATCTGGGGATTCTTGATGGCACACTTGAAATTCATTCTGATAAGGGGCGCCTGTCGAGTGTGGAAGTCGGTGCCGGGAGGTTGCTGGGTGTGCTCAATATAGAAAGCATGCGTCGTCGTCTGTTACTCGATTTCAGTGATCTGTCGAAAGAAGGTTTTGCTTTTGACGAAATAGAGGCAGCCATGACAATCAAGCAGGGGGTAGCCGAGGTATCGAAACTCATCATGCCCGGCCCCTCGGCTACCATACGACTCGAAGGTCAGCTGAATCTTGTAGAAGAAAGTGTCGATATGAAAATGTCTATTTCTCCTGCTGTAGGCGGCAACCTGGCAATAGCTGGATTTGTGCTTGGGGGCCCGGCTGGCGGTTTTGTGACCTTGCTGGCATCCAAGGCAATCAAAGAACAGATGGATAAAGATACCAATTACCAGTACACAATTCGCGGTTCATGGGATGATCCGGTGGTTGAAAAGATACAATCAGACAGAGACAATGGGGAAGAAGGCACTGTTGAGGGCCAGGTTGAGTAAATAAAGAATAGAAAGGAAACATCTATGACACAAGTTGCTGCAATACAAATGACATCCGGGCCGGACGTCGCTGCCAATCTCTTTGAGGCGGGGAGACTGATTACACAGGCCGCTGATTCCGGTGCGAAACTGATAGTTCTGCCGGAAAACTTTTGCCTGATGCCGATGAAAGATTCTGACCGTCTTGCTCAAGCAGAGCAGGCCGGTGATGGACATATCCAGAATTTTCTTGCTGAAGCGGCACGCCGGCATAAAATCTGGCTGGTCGGCGGCACGGTGCCACTGGCATCAGAGTCCTCTGATAAATGTCGCAGTGCCTGTCTGGTCTTCAATGACCGGGGGGAGCAGGTTGCACGCTATGACAAGATACATCTGTTCGATGTAGAACTGAATAATGCAGAGGCCTATACAGAGTCTGCTACCATAGAAGCCGGCGATGATGCAGTCGTCATCGACACACCTTTTGGCCGACTTGGTCTGGCTATCTGCTATGACCTGCGCTTTCCTGAATTATTTCGCCAGCTGTCGCAGCAGGGTGCCCAGATGCTGGCTGTCCCGTCCTCATTTACTGCGATAACCGGCAGCGTGCATTGGGAAGTACTGGTACGGGCACGTGCAATCGAGAATCAGGCATATGTGCTGGCCGCTGCACAGGGCGGCTTTCATGCAAACGGCAGAGAAACCTATGGTGATTCAATGATAGTAGATCCCTGGGGCAGGGTAGCCAACCGTCTTTCCCGCGGGCCGGGTGTCGTACTGTCTGAAGTTGACCTCGATCTATTAGGTGATATTCGAAAAAACCTGCCGTCCCTTAAGCATCGACGTCTTAAGTGTTGAAGAAAGAAAGTTTTACGTTTTACGTGTTAAGTTTTACGTGAAATCAACGTCTTTGACCCCATTATTAACAAGAGTCTCGTCATTGCGAGCGAAGCGCGGCAATCTCTATATTTAGAATTACTCATTCAGAGATTGTCTGC
>JAUWVE010000164.1 GCA_030617565.1 Gammaproteobacteria bacterium
TTGCACCCTTGTACTCACAGGCTAATCAAAATGAAAACAAAACTAATACTGAGCTTTTTCCTGATCGTTTATTCGGGGTTTGCCCTGGCCCAGGAAACCAAAAAAGAAGAGCCAAAACCGGCTGCCGAAATACCAGAAGCCGAGAGTTCAATTACCTCACACCAGGTCCGAATTGATGGAAACACGATCCGCTACAAAGCAGTAGCGGGCACAACCATTCTCAAAAATGATGATGGTGACCCCCTTGCTACCTTTGGTTATACCGCTTACCTGAAAGAAGGCGTCACTGATCTCGCAAACCGCCCGATTATGTTCGCCTATAACGGCGGTCCGGGGTCCTCGTCAATCTGGTTGCATATGGGCGTACTTGGCCCGGTCATCGTAACAACGGAAGATGCCGGGTTCACCGGCCCTCCTTTCAAACGTATTGCCAACGAGTTCAGTATTTTGGACCGCACTGACCTGGTCATGATTGATCCGGTTGGTACCGGCTATAGCCGCCCGATTGGTGATGCCAAAGGCGAGGAATTCTGGGGAGTCGACGCGGATATCAAAACTGTGTCCGATTTTATCGAGCAATACGTGACCGAAAACAGCCGCTGGCGCTCGCCGAAGTACCTGCTCGGCGAAAGTTATGGCGGTATGCGCTCAGCGGGTGTCATCAACTACGTCCAGAGTAAACATGGCATGGCTTTCGATGGAGTCATACTGGTGTCACCGTTTCTCAATTTTGCAGTGGGCGTGGATGGCGTCGGTGAGGACCTGCCCCATATCCTGTATTTGCCGACACTGGCTGCCACCGCCTGGTATCACGATGCCATTGATAACAAGCCTGCCGATCTGGCGGCATTTTATAAAGAAGTGAAGCAGTTTGCCGTCGATGTGTATGGTCCGGCACTGATGAAGGGTAATCGCCTTGGTGTGGACGAGCGCAAGGCCGTCATCGCCAGCATGTCCGGGTTCCTGGGTGTCAGCGCGGACTATATTGATCGCGCCAATCTTCGCATCTCACATCAGCAGTTTGTCCAGGAACTGTTGCGTGACAGAAAGTTGATCGCCGGAAGGATTGATTCACGATTTACCGGTAACAGCCTGAATTTGCTTAGCGAGAAAATGGATTATGACCCCATGTTTACCTCGGTGGGCCCGGCGTTTGTCAGCAATTTCCTGGATTATTATCACAACGATCTGAAATTCGGCCGCGACAAGGATTACAAGGTTAGCGGGCAGTTATTCAAGAAGTGGGACTGGGCACACTCACGTCCCGGCAGCATGTTCCCGAACCCATCACCCAATACGATGCCCGATCTGTCACGCGCGATGAACGACAATCCGGAACTCCGGGTGCTTGTGCAACAGGGCTATTATGATCTTGCAACACCGGCCTTTGCTACCGAGTACATGATGGATCATTTGACGATTGCCGAAGAGCAGCAAAAAAATATCACGGTTGAACTATATGATGCCGGGCATATGATGTACCTGCACCCGCCTTCATTGATCAGGTACAAGGAAGATCTGGCCAGTTTTATCGATAACGATTGAAAAGAAAATGGCCTGGATTTATTTGACAGTAGCCGGTCTATTCGAGATCGGCTGGGCAATCGGACTCAAATATTCCGATGGATTCAGCAAACCTGTTGCTTCATTGCTTACAGTCGCGGCGATGGCAATGAGTATCTGGTTGTTATCTATTGCAATGAAAACAATCCCGGTCGGCACTGCTTACGCAGTGTGGACAGGTATTGGTGCGATCGGCGTAGCGATTCTGGGTATGATTCTATTCGGCGAGTCACGGGAGATATTAAGAGTTGCTTGCCTGTTTTTAATCATTGCGGGAATAATCGGGCTTAAGTTAGTTTCCTGATCGTCTTGTAAAAATGAAATTGGCAAACCTCTCCACCGTCAGCCATGGTTACGGGGCATTGTTGCGCCGGAAAAAATCATGAAAAAAACAGCGCGAGATATTCACCCATGTCCTGTCGGCAGTTTTGACATCCGGTTCATAGGTGAAGCCTGTTCCAAAGCCCCGTTTCCCACGGTTGATAAAGTTGCGGGCTGTCTTGAAACGTCCTCTGAGCCCACTCAACAACCTGTTGAATCAGGCAAATCCAATGACCGCTATACATCGAGTACCGGACTGTTATTCCACGCGAATGCCTATAGCAGGAGTCGGCCAGAAGCCGCCGTTTAGCTAAATGTATCCGGCCCCTTTATCCTTCTTTATCCTTCGGCCCCTTTATCAGTAACTCTGCAAATTGACCTATTTACAAATCACACTGTCGCCCGCCGGTTGGCAGACATCCGGCCAGCCATATTCGCGCCAGTAATCCACCATTCCCAGCTCAGTAACAAGCGCTGCAAATCGCGGGTCCTGACGAAATGGCGCCATGTCGGATCGCCAGAAATACCACACAAAAAATCTATTGAAGCCATCCTGGTCAAGAGCCATAGCGGCCACTCGATAGGCTTCATCAATCCGGTCAAAACCGACATAACCTGTGAACAGCATCAGAAAAAAATCGATCGTTTCATGCTCTGCGAGCATCTCGAGAAACAACGGTCTTTTCGCTGCATCAATCTTTGCCTCGATAAATAGTTTTAGCATTAGGGGAATTTGGAGATTGTCGAATTTTTCTGCCATCCGTTCATCCCACTGCTCGGCGAAGCCAACGGCTCGGTCGAATTCCCCGATACGCAGGTTCATCCACGCCTGAAAGTACAGCCCCGAGGTATGGCCTAAATCCCATGCGGCCGCACCATACTTCAAGGTGTTGCTGGTATCGTTCAGATAAAAATAGATCCACCCGAGCATAGCATTGGTGCCAGGGTGCAATGGGTCCAGTTGATAAGCGACCAGGGCTTCTTCAAGCGCATCATCAAGACGACCAAGCTGGAACAGGTGCTCGCCATACCATAGGTGTGCAGTCGAATCCATTGGTTCATTGGCAATGGCAAGCAAGAAAAGCGTTTCCGCCTCTGCCCATTTTCCATCCATGTCAGCCAAACCGCCCAGAACCGCATAGGCTTCCGCCAGGGAATCATCCTGCGCCAGGGCCTTGCGTGCAGCGGAGACCGCCAGGGGATAATGTTCACTCCTCGGTGCGTCAGAATACACCGGCAATGTGAAGTGCGTCGCCGCCAGGCTCGACCAGGCCCGGGCAAACTGTGGATCAAGCTCTGTTGCCTGCTCGAACAGTGTTATGGCGTGCCGGATATTCTCATCGCCACGGCGCTGCCATAAATAACGACCTCGCAAATAAAGCTCGTAAGCCTGCAGGTTGTCGGTTGGTCTTGCGTCAATGCGTAGTTGCTCATCTGTGGAAAGCTCGGCCTGTAAGGCATCGGCAATCTTTTTTGTAATTTCACTTTGTAC
>JAUWVE010000106.1 GCA_030617565.1 Gammaproteobacteria bacterium
GAAAAAGCAGGGGGAAAGATGAAAGGTAAAAGGGGAAAGGAAAGTCAAAAGTCTGTTAGTCATTGCGAGGAGCGTAGTGACGAAGCAATCTCATAATACTGAGACGAAACAAGGAGATTGCCGCGCTTCGCTCGCAATGACGAATATTGTTGGTCTTTGGTCTTTGGTCTTTGGTCTTTGGTCTTTGGTCTTGACCTATCCGTCCCGTTCAGGCTTGCCGAGAAGCGCAGATTGAGCCGGAGTATTCGGGATGTGTTGTCTGAGCGCAGCGAGTTTCACATCCCGCCGGATTAATCGAGCATCGCAGGGAACCCGAAGGGCAAGCATGCGGGTGCTCTTTCTTTTGGTTACTTTGCTTTGAGCAAGCAAAGAAAAGTAACTCGTCCATGAAGGACGAAAAATTCAGCTTAATTCAAGAAAAAGAATAAAAAAGAAGACAGCTAAACCATTAAATCTCACAGGCATCCGAGATGGCCTGCAATTCACCGCGCTTGTGGATTTCAATATTACGCCGTGTAACGGTGAGTATGCCCCTGTCGTGAAGGTCACGAATGATGCGCGAGAAGGTTTCGGGTTTCAGCGATAAGCGTGATGCCATGACCCCCTTGGGTATATCCAGATCAAAGCTATCCTTTCCAGTACCGGCTAGTTCAAGCAGGTATGAGGCAACCCGACGGGTACCATTCTGCAGGCTGAGGACATCGATCTCCCTGATCAGGCCATGAAGTCGCTGGCTCATATCACCCAATAGCAGAAAGCAGCTGTCTATGGATTCCCTCAGCATAGAAACAAAGTCTTTCGAGTTCAGGGAGATGATCTCTGTATCACTGAGAGCACTTGCACAGACAGGATAATGGGGGTGTTCAAGAAACATAAGTGCTTCACCGAAGGTTTGTCCTGCAGTGAAGATCTCGATGACTTTTTCATTCCCGTCAGGCGACAGTCGGAAAAGTTTAATCTGACCCGCCAGCACCAGGTAAAAACGTGTTGCTTCATCACCCTGCTCAAACAGGTGCGCGCCTTCTTTCAGGTGCAAGCGTTCTGCAAGTACAGCAACGCGCTCCAGCTGTTCGAGAGTAAGGCGCTTGAAGAGCAGGCTATCTTGTAATTGCTTTATCATGAATGTGGATCATAGCGGTTAAAGGTTAAAGGTGAAAGGGGAAAGATTCGAGACGAAGGACTAAAGATGAAAGCAAAGTCGACTATCCTGAATTAGTCCTTAGTCCTTAGTCCTTAGTCCTTAGTCCTTAGTCCTTAGTCTGTCTTCCCTGCCTTTAATAAAAAAGGGCCAGGTTAAAAAACCTGGCCCCGGTGTTGGTGGGCCCACAGGGACTCGAACCCCGGACCAAGAGATTATGAGTCTCCTGCTCTAACCAACTGAGCTATAGGCCCTGTGTGATTATTGATTTGGCTCAAGGAAGCTACGTAGGTGCTCTGAGCGCGAAGGGTGGCGGAGCTTGCGCAGTGCCTTGGCCTCAATCTGACGAATGCGTTCGCGGGTTACATCAAACTGCTTGCCTACTTCTTCCAGCGTGTGGTCTGTATTCATGCCAATACCAAAACGCATTCGTAGTACCTTGGCTTCACGCAGTGTCAGTGTGTCAAGAATATCAGTAGTAGCAAACTTCACGCCAGAACCCGTTGCTGAATCCATCGGTGCTTCGATATTTTTGTCTTCGATGAAATCACCGAGATGCGAATCTTCATCGTCGCCGATGGGGGTTTCCATGGAGATTGGCTCTTTGGCAATTTTCAATACCTTGCGTATTTTTTCTTCCGGCATTTCCATGCGCTCAGCAAGCTCTTCCGGTGTTGCTTCACGTCCAAGCTCCTGCATGATCTGACGCGATATGCGGTTCAGCTTGTTGATGGTCTCGATCATATGCACAGGGATGCGAATGGTGCGCGCCTGGTCAGCGATGGAACGTGTAATGGCCTGTCTTATCCACCAGGTAGCATAGGTAGAAAATTTATAACCACGTCGGTATTCAAACTTGTCTACGGCTTTCATCAGGCCGATGTTACCTTCCTGAATGAGGTCAAGAAACTGCAGGCCACGGTTGGTATATTTTTTTGCAATAGAAATAACCAGGCGCAGATTGGCTTCCACCATTTCTTTCTTGGCACGACGCGCTTTTGCTTCACCAATCGATACCAGGCGGTTAATTTCTTTTAGCTCGTGAATCGGCAGACCAGCGACTTCCTCAATAGCAGTCAGCCTGGCCGCCAGGCTGGCAATACGGTCTCGTTTGCCGGTCAGAACTGAGTCATCTCCTTTGCCGGTTGCAATGATCTCATCCAGCCATTCGATTTCAGTTTCATGACCCGGAAATACCTCAATAAATATTTTCCGTGTGATGCGGCCCTGTTTGACTACGATGCGCATTATTTCACGTTCGCTGGCACGAATTTCACCTACCATAGTTTTTACACCGGCGATGAACATCTGGGTCTGTTTCGGGGTGAAGCGAATCTCCAGAAATTCTTCAGACAGTTTCGCCTGAATCTTCTTGACTGCAGGGTCTGGTGAGCCTTTCTGATCGATTGCTTTTATCAGGCGGTTATACAGACGCTTCAGGCTCTTGAAGCGTCTTACTGCTTCTTCAGGATCAGGGCCTGTTGGTTCATCGTCTTCATCGTCTTTTTTCTCTGCACCAATGGCTACTTGTGCAGGTGTAGGGATAACATCCGGCTCGTTGGGGTCGATATAGCCCAACAGTAGATCAGTCAGCCGCATTTCCCCATTTTCAATCAGTGTGACTTTTTCCAGCAGGGATTCAATAATGAAAGGGCTGGTAGCAGAGGCACCCATGCTTTGGCGAATACCTTCTTCAATGCGCTTGGCCAGTTTAATTTCGTCTGCACGAGTAAGTAGATCAACGGTGCCCATTTCACGCATGTACATGCGTACTGGGTCAGTCGTGCGGCCAAATTCACTTTCCACTGCGGAGGTGAGTACAGCTTCAGCTTCTTCTGCAACTGACTCATCCGTTGTTTCAGCCTTCATGATAAGGCTGTCAGCATCTGGCGGCTGATCGTAGACGTCAATACCCATGTCATTGATCATTTGTACGACATTTTCTATCTGATCAGTGTCGTGTACGTCTTCCGGTAGGTGATCATTGATCTCGCTATAGGTTAGAAAACCCTGTTCGCGACCCTTAAGAATCAGCTTTTTAAGTTGTAATCGTTTTGTTTCAAGATCCATAAAGATGAGGCTCGCGACAGAAATGTTGGCAGTGGATAAATAAAATCTGTAAATTTAATTCTGGTCAGGTAAAGATGGAGCTAAATGCCCATATATCAATAACCCTGCATTTTAATGACGGAATTGGTGCTGCGTATATTCCACTAATGTTTGAGTGCAAGCCGTTCCTGCTGCAGGCTACGCAGTCGTATTTTATTTTCTTCACTTAGTTTAGTTGAGCATGCAGTGATTTTCCTGGTTTCCTGATCGATGGCCATTAAATGCAGACGGTTAATCGCATCAAGAAACTCTGTTTTTACCGCATCATCTCCAAGTTCAATTCCTGGGCTGGCTAGCTCGCACAGGCGGTCGTAATAAACTGTTTGACGAAAACGCTCGATTATAGCACTACTTGTCAAATTAGGGCGACCTTTGATTATATCAATGATCTCACTCAAAACATCCATGCCAGCCAGTTCCAGTAAGCGCAGATACTCCAGATTACTGACTTCATGCCCAAGTTCCGGCTGATTGAGCAGCAGGGTGAGGGTTTTTCCTATTAAATTGTGTTTTTTGCTGTTAGATGTGGCGGATTTTGGGCGCTTCGTTTGCTGTTTCGGCTGATCCAGCATCAAGTCAGTCAGGCTCTGTTCATTCATGGCAGTAATTTCTGCCAGTTTTTGCATTAGCAGGGCTTTGAGTGTTCCATGCGGGAGGCTGTTAAATAATGGCCGGGCCAGTGCTGCCAGTTTTGCCTTGCCGTCCATGCGGCTTAGATCAATATCTTCTGCAAGATGTTTCAGCATGTATTCGGGCAGGGGCAGGGATTTCTCGCGTAGTTGCCTGACGAAACCGTCATGTCCCAGTTTTCTGACATAACTGTCCGGGTCTTCACCATCCGGCAGGAAAAGAAAGCTGGCCTGTTTTCCGTCACGCATCGACGGCAGGGCGTTTTCCAGTGCTCGCCAGGCTGCCTGGCGCCCCGCACGGTCACCATCAAAACAGAAGATAATTTCATTGCATCGACGGAACAGCAGTTCAATATGGGTGGGTGTGGTTGCCGTTCCCAGTGCAGCGACCACATTCTCTATACCTGCCTGTGCCAGTGCGATGACATCCATGTAGCCCTCGACCACCAGTGACTGATTTTGTTTGCCGATGGTATTCAGTGCCTGATGCAGGCCGTAGAGTTCCTTGCCCTTGTGAAAGACGGGGGTCTCGGGGGAGTTGAGGTATTTGGGTTCGCCATCACCGAGAATCCGGCCGCCGAAGGCAATCACGCGCCCGCGCTGGTCATGGATAGGAAAGATGACACGGCCGCGAAATTTGTCGTAAACACGTCCCTGATCGTTAGAGGAGGTCAGTCCTGCAGTATCGAGGTCTTTTCTGGAGATGTTTTTTGCCGTCAGGGAATTGAGCAGATCATCCCAGCTGTCCCGGGCAAAGCCCAGCTCGTAGCGGGCGGCAATTTCTCCCGACAGGCCACGCTCGATCAGGTAGTTTTTTGCTGTTTCGGTTTCGCGTAAACGCAGCTGGAAATGTTTGTTTGCTGCATCAAGTACACCATACAGGTCTGCCTGCTTGCGGCGTTCGGCAGAATTATCCTTGCCGGCTTCCTGCGGGATGATCATGCTGTAGCGCCCGGCCAGTTCCTCGATGGTTTCGCGGAAGCCCAGGTTGTCGTAATCCATCAGAAAGCCAATGGCTGTACCGTGCGCACCGCAGCCGAAGCAATGATAGAACTGTTTGCCCGGGCTGACGGTAAATGAGGGGGTTTTCTCGTCATGAAACGGGCAGCAGCCCTTATATTCACGACCGGCTTTTTTTAATGGCACCCGGCTGTCGATGATTTCGACAATGTCTGCACGTGCCAGTAGCTCGTCAATAAATTCCGGTGGAATGCGCCCGCTCATCAGGCTCGCACAAGTGTGCTTGTACAAGCACAGTGATTATCAGGAAGAGAGGGTGTTCGGGGCATTACCCTAGTGTAGTGCTTCATCTTGTTTAACGAATAAGCGTGACGAGAAGCTGTTAGCTGCAAGGCGGGTTTCGCAGTAAATGGTTGCTCCCTTTGCAAGGAAGCTAACGCCGTAGATGACAGCTTCTCGCCGCGCCCGAAGGGAGGCCCACAAATAGTCCAATACGGTGTTGCAGTTCTTGACAAGGGAATAACCATTGCCCGCGAGCTGCGCCTTGTCTTGAACCATTTGCGGGCCTCTT
>JAUWVE010000259.1 GCA_030617565.1 Gammaproteobacteria bacterium
ATCGGAAAATCAACATTGTTACTGCAGTCGCTGGCCAATGTTAGCCAGAATAAAACTGCACTCTATGTTTCTGGTGAAGAGTCAGCACAGCAGATCGCCTCCCGTGCTGAACGCCTGGGACTGGATGCCAGCAAACTGCAGCTTATGGCAGAAAACCAGGTAGAAGCCATCATTGATGCAGCGACACAGGTCAAACCAGCTGTGATGGTTATTGATTCCATCCAGACTTTGTTTACCGATGTTCTGCAGTCTGCACCGGGCAGTGTGTCGCAGGTGAGAGAAACGGCGGCTCTGTTGGTCAGGTACGCAAAACAAACCGGTGTTTCAGTCATATTGGTCGGTCATGTGACCAAGGAAGGGGCGCTGGCAGGGCCTCGCGTACTCGAACACATGGTTGATACGGTACTATATTTTGAAGGTGACAGCGGAAGTCGCTTCCGTCTTGTGCGCGCAATTAAAAACCGTTTTGGGCCCGTCAATGAAATTGGCGTGTTCGCCATGCAGGATGATGGCCTGCATGAAGTTAGTAATCCTTCTGCAATGTTTCTGGGTCGCAAGGAAACCCTGTCACCCGGTAGCGTGGTTCTGGCAAGCCAGGAAGGAACACGCTCATTATTAGTTGAAGTACAGGCTCTGGTGGATGACTGCCAGTCTTCAAATCCTCGCCGCCTTTGCGTCGGGCTCGATGGGACAAGACTGGCAATGATACTTGCAGTCCTGCATAGGCATGCTGGTTTGCAGATTGGTGGACAGGATATTTTTGTCAATGTAGTAGGTGGTGTCCGTGTTCTGGAGCCAGCATCAGACCTGGCTGTTGCGCTGGCTGTTATTTCGAGTTTTCGAGATCACACACTGGCCAAGGATATGGCTGTATTTGGTGAACTAGGCCTAACAGGTGAAGTAAGACCTGTACAACGAGGTGATCAACGCATCCGTGAAGCAATCAAACTCGGGTTTACAACTTTGCTGGTGCCTGAGAGCAATATGCCACGGAAAAAAGAAAAGGGGATCAAGTTGGTTCCATTGAAGCACGTCAGAGAAATTCAGGACATTTTTTAGTACATAATTGTTTGAAATCACGTAATAATTGAGGAGACCCATGATACGTAAATGCCTATTCCCGGCAGCAGGTTACGGTACACGTTTTTTACCGGCAACCAAGGCCATGCCTAAAGAAATGATGCCAATTCTTGATGAGCCGCTGATACAGTACGGAGTCGAGGAATCTCTGGCAGCTGGGATGGACCAAATAGCCATCGTCACCGGCCGCAGTAAACGTGCAATCGAAGATCATTTCGATATCAGCTATGAACTTGAGCACCAGATCAATGGCACTGAAAAAGAGAAAAAACTGGCCAGTATCAGGAACCTGATTCATAAATGTACTTTCTCGTACACTCGTCAAATCGAGATGAAAGGACTGGGCCATGCCATCCTGACGGGAGAAACCCTGATTGGTGATGAAGCCTTTGGTGTTATTCTTGCAGATGACCTGTGTGTCGGTGACCCTGATCCGGTGATGTCACAGATGGTCAGCCTCTATAAAAAGCGGCCTGCCTGTATTATTGCGATCGAAGAGGTTCCTATGGACGAGGTGCATAAATACGGTGTTATTGATGGGGAAGATATGGGCGATGGCGTTTACAGGGTAAATGCAATGGTAGAAAAA
>JAUWVE010000203.1 GCA_030617565.1 Gammaproteobacteria bacterium
AAGACTGAATCATAGGGTCCGGACAGAATCTGCTCCTTACCCGTCAGGCCGCTACTGATGATTATCTTCTTACCACTTTTTTTCCCTGCTTTGACCATACGAAACCGTGCACGTTTATCTGTAGACAGGATAAAGACTCCTTCTGTGCCTATATGCTGAACAAGTAGAGCGGAGTTTATGCGTATTGAACCATCTGCAAGAACTTCAGGCACTGTGACTGCCTGCTCAATGCGTGGCAGCTCAACTTCTGCAGTGGCTTCCTGGTGGCTGCCATGACAACCGCCAAGCATGAGTATGCTGCCCGTCAGCAATACGAAGTGAAGAACAGGTTTCAATTTATTTATGGTTTTCATTTTTTCGCCTCTGTGAAATCATCCATGGCAAGCTGCAGTTCGAGTTTGCTGGCTTCCAGCAGCAGGCGGGAGTTCAGTGATTCAGAGCGGCTCTTTATCAATGCCTGCTCTGATTGCAGTAAATCAATCAGTATAGTTCTGCCTTCACCGTAACGTTCATCGACCAGGGTGACGGCCTTTTGTGCATCGGACAGGTTAGCACTGGCCAGCTTTATCCGACTGTTTCCTTCGTTGATCGATGCATAGGCATTGCGTACCTGTTTGCGAATTTCGAGTTCTTTTGCCGTTTTTTCTGCCTGCAGGCGGTTGGCTTCTTCACGTGCCGCACTGACTCGGCTTTTATTCGCGCCACCAGAAAAGAGGTTGATCTTTGCCACGGCCAGGACACCCCAGGACAACTCATCCACCAGCGGGTCGTCTGCATAGAGACTGCTGCTGGCTTCCAGTCCCAGCTGAACCCGGGAAGCACTGCTGGCAATACGTGTACGGGCTTCAGCTGCACTGATGTCCTCATCGGAGGCCTTGAGGTCGTGCCTGTCGTTCAGTGCCTGGGTTTCGGCCATGTTGACATCAGGTAGTTGAGCCTGTTTGCTGACAGATTTCCAGGGCACGATGCTGATGTCTGCAGACAAATCCCTGCCCATGACCTGCTTCAATGCATTTAGTGCCTGTTCATATTGTGCCTCTGCTTGTGGAATTACGCCTTTGACCGAGCTGTAATACACTTTTGCTGTCAGGTTATCTGATGCAACAGTTCTATTTTCCGCAAGCAAAACCTGGGTTGTTTTGACGTGTTTCTTTGCGGACTCGGTGCTGCTACGAGCAATTTTAATCGCCTCATGCGCAGCCTGTGCAAGCAGATAGGCACGGTTCACCTGGTAAACTACTGTAGATTTCGTTCGCTTGTGCTGCTCTAAAGAGGAAGAATGAATAGCGTTTGCTTCATCAATGTCTGCGGTAATCCGGCCTCCCGTATAGAGAGGAAGTTTCAGTCTGAGATTGCCAAAGTAGTTATCTGAAAACCCTGGGTCATTTACATTGTCAGGGGCAAAGTCCTCGCTAGTGATGGAGCGGTTGTTCAGCTTGCTGCCGAGGGAAACAAGCGGGTTATCCGAGTAGATCATGCCATAATCAAGATCGATGACGGGTAGTTTGGCGGCCTCGGCAGATTTTATCTGTTCGCTACGGGCCCGTACGCCAGAGGCAGTACCCTGTAAAACTGGACTATACTCAAGTGCATAAGCAACTGCCTGGTCGAGAGAAATCTCATCGGCCGATGAACCACTGATGTAGCCGAATGAGAGGGACGAGATAAATAGTAGCTTTAAAAAGTATTCTTTATTCATAACATTTTTCATAACTGTGTACTCAGTTGTATTTTCAACAAGAACTGGAAGATATATTAGCAATAACTAATGTTATATCTAAGTGATTTAGTCACAACAGCCATCGGCTGAGAGAGGAATTTAGCAGACATGAAATAAAATCTGTCCTCTTTTTGGAAGTTCCGTAAGTCAATCTTCCCGGGCAGGTATGCTGGAATTTTCATTTTAGTCTATAGTTGTTATGCTCTTACCGGTGTTATTCAAAAACAGACTGTAGCGCCTCGACAGGCGAAGGATGGAGAGTCAATGAGTAGTAGTGAACAAACAATGAAGGAAGAAAAGAAGGGGGAGATTGAAACTATCCAGTATCTGGCCACCCTTTTGAAGTTTGCTATGGGTAAGGATGCCTCAGATATTCATTTGCGTACGCGTACACATCCTGTTGTGCGTATAGATGGCAAGCTGGTAACGCTGGAACGTTTCCCTGTTACATCACCTGCCTTTATGAAAGATCTTACGGATAAGATCATACCGGGGCACAATAAAGAAGCATTTGAAACCTTGCGCCAGGCTGACTTTTCATTTGGCCTGAAAGGCATAGGGCGCGTGCGTGCCAATGCCTATTATCAGCGTGGCACCATATCGATGGCCTTGCGTGTCATTAATACTGACGTGCCCAGTCCTGAAGCGCTCGGGCTGCCGGAAACGGTGCGCCGCTTTGTGCATGAAGAACGTGGCCTGGTACTTATGACGGGAGCCACCGGCTCCGGTAAATCGACCAGCCTTGCCTCCTTGATCGGGGAG
>JAUWVE010000186.1 GCA_030617565.1 Gammaproteobacteria bacterium
AAAATCATCCATCTCTGCGTTAAGAATCTTCGCAATAGCTAGCTATTACGTGCGATCCTTGCCTTGATATGAACACAATTGATGCAATCTGATCTATCCATAATAAATAGAGGTGCCCTAAAGAAGTGGGCTTTGGAGATGGCAAAAAGGAGCATTGGATATGGGAACGTTGGTAGCATGGCATTATAGGTCGACCCTGTTTGCCAGGCTGGCAGACCACACATATGTTACGTGTGGGAATGGGGCAAAGCATTGGGGGTGCTGGGGAGCGGGTGGAGGCGAAGCGCATCAAGCTGGCAGCAAAGTATTTTTTTAGTGGACTCTTTAGCAGATCTAGAATAGGTCCAGGATTGATTAAGAAGTCTGATTGGCTGACCAGGTTTATGGTTGATGCCTATTCGGAAGTTCTTGATGAGCGAGAGTTGAGGTGCTTCTTTGGCTTAGATGAGGGAGAGCGGCCGTCATTGCCAATTGATCGTGAATGATGCAGCCGAATAACAGGGGCACAGACTGAGCCCGCAGCCCGAGCCTGACCCCAGCCAGATCCCCAGGCAGCAGGACTATAAAAATTGTTAAGAACCTGTATTAACAAATAATTATATTTCAGGTATAATGCGCACCCAATTCCTGGTGCACTTCGGTCTGCACCTCATAAAGCGGTAATCCTTCAAGATTCACCTCGAAACAAACAAACAGTTTCGCCTGGACCGACCCAGACTATAAGTCCTGGGCAGCCGATCCCTTGAGAAAAAATAATATGTCATTTGATTCCCTCGGCTTAAGGGCCGAATTACTTCGTGCTGTATCCGAACAAGGCTATAGCGAACCTACACCAATCCAGAAGCAGGCTATTCCTCTCGTTCTTGAAGGACGGGATATTATGGGTGGCGCACAGACGGGTACTGGTAAAACTGCCGGCTTTACTTTGCCTCTATTACAACGATTAATGGCTACAGCCAGGCCTGAAAAAGGCCGTCGTCCACTGCGCGCACTGGTGCTGACACCTACCCGCGAACTGGCCGCCCAGGTGGCTGAAAGCGTGGACACCTATGGCAGGCACCTGCCATTAAAATCCACCGTGGTATTTGGCGGTGTAAGCATCAATCCGCAAAAGCAGAAACTCATCAAAGGTGTCGACATTCTGGTCGCTACCCCGGGCAGACTACTGGACCACGTCGGCCAACGATCGGTCAATCTTTCAAAGATAGATATCCTGGTACTCGACGAGGCCGATCGAATGCTCGACATGGGTTTTATCCACGACATCAAGAAGGTTCTGGCACTGATACCCAAACAAAAACAAACGTTACTTTTCTCAGCCACATTCTCCAATGATATTAAGCGACTGGCAGATAGTCTTCTCAAGTCACCCGAACTGATTGAAGTAGCACAACGTAATACTGCATCAGAAACAGTCACACAGGTCGTTCACCCGGTAGATAAAAGCCGTAAACGTGAACTGCTTTCTTTCCTGATCGGTTCGAATAACTGGAGACAGGTGCTGGTATTTACCCGCACCAAGCACGGTGCCAATCGCCTGACAGAACAATTGGGCAAGGACGGCATCAGTGCGGCTGCCATTCACGGTAACAAGAGCCAGGGTGCACGTACCAGGGCACTGGCCGAATTTAAATCAGGCAAGGTACGTGTACTGGTTGCGACGGATATTGCCGCGCGCGGACTGGACATTGACCAGTTGCCACACGTGGTTAACTATGAGTTACCCAACATTTCGGAAGATTATGTTCACCGTATCGGCCGCACGGGTCGTGCAGGCAATGAAGGTGAAGCCATGTCACTGGTATGTGTCGATGAACTGAAGCTGCTTAAAGATATCGAGCGCCTGATAAAACGCAATATCCCTAAAGATGTAGTAGAAGGCTTTGAGGTCGATCCTTCCATAAGAGCGGAACCCATAATCAATGGACGTGGCCGGCAACAGCCCAAGGGCAGGAACAGAAGGCCTGGCGGGAACAAAGGTTCATCACCGTGGAAAAAAAATCGTCCGGCGTCCAGAGGGAACTCGAACAACAGGAGTCGTTCAGGTAATCGATCAAAAAGTGCAGCTTAGACCTTACAGGGGTCCCACTGCAGCTCAATGATCTGCTGTTGCAGGAGCGTCGCCCCGGCGCGATAGTTTTAGTAAAAACTATCAGAAGAAACGGAATCGCGCCGAGACGACGCTCCTACGAAATAATAGAAATGCATTAAAACATAAAGACCAACTTAATAACTCGAAATAATATAATGCTCACAACTGCAAATATCACCATTCAATTCAGTGCCAAACCGCTGTTTGAAAATGTCTCTGTTAAGTTTGGTGATGGTAATCGCTATGGTCTGATCGGCGCCAATGGCTGTGGTAAATCTACCTTCATGAAGATTCTGGGGGGCGATCTGGAACCTACTGCCGGCAATGTCTCAAAAGACCCGCACGAACGCATCGGTAAATTGCAACAGGATCAGTTTGCTTTTGAAGAATACAGCGTGGTGAACACGGTGATGATGGGGCATGAGGAACTGTGGGCAGTTAAGTCTGAGCGCGATGCGATTTACGCCAACCCGGAGATGACGGAAGAGGACGGCATGCGGGCTGCTGAACTGGAATCTGAATTTGCCGAGATGGATGGTTACACTGCCGAGGCTCGCGCGGGTGAATTGCTATTGGGTGTAGGGATACCTATTGAACAGCACAACGGTCCCATGAGCGACGTGGCACCCGGCTGGAAATTGCGCGTATTACTGGCACAGGCCCTGTTCTCTGAGCCAGATATCATGCTGCTGGATGAACCTACCAATAACCTCGACATCAATGCCATTCGC